>NZ_JBIRAW010000045.1:0-76392 GCF_044326315.1 Actinomadura sp. 9N407
CCTCTGACCCGCCCCCGCCCCCGCCCCTGCCCCGGCTCCGCCGATGCCGAGCCCGGCCGCGTCGCCGCCCGCCGCCTTCGGATCGTCGGTGCCCGCGTCCGGCCCGTGGCCTCCACTGGAGCCGGCGGACCTGACCCGGGTCGACACGCCGCGCGTCGATGACACGGCGCTCGATCAGCACGCCCTCGACCCCGCCGCGTTCGATCGCACCACGTCCATGGCCCCGGTCGGCGCGGCGCCGCCTCCCGCCGACCGGACCGAGCCGACACCGCACCTCATCCCGGGCATGGGAACGGGGCTGGACGGCGACGACGAGCGCGACTCGACGGCGATCCTCTCGCTGCCGCCGGAGCCCCCGAGCGGCGGGCTGCCCGGCCTGCTGGCGCGGCTGCCGCGTCCCGGCAACCACCTGCTCGGCGTGGCGCTCTCGCTCACGATCGGGGTCCTGGTCGGAGTGGCGATCATCGGCCTGGTGCTGCTGCCGCAGATGCGCGGGGACGACGCGCCGCCGGCCGGCGGCACCGACACGATCGACGACCGCCCGGTCTCGTCCGTACCCGAGGCCTTCGCCGGTACGTGGAAGGGCACCGTGGTCAACACGGGACGGGGCGCCTCGTTCCCCGTCGAGGTGACGTTCAAGAAGGGCGAGAAAACGGCACGGGCGCTGTACACGCAGCACAACTGCACCGGCACGCTCGCCTTCGCCCGGGGGACCAACCGGCAGCTGCACATGTCGCTGACCATCGGCAAGCCGTGCACGAGCGGGGACGTGCAGGTCAGCAGGCAGCCGGACGGCTCGCTGCAGTACGCCTGGTCCGCTCCCGGCAGCTCCCAGCTCGGTTACCAGGGCAAGCTGACCCGCGACTGAGTCGCGACCGGATCGACCGTTCGGCGACGCGCTGGCCGATCTTGGCCTGACCTGCATTGACGAAATGCCGGATTTAGCGTCTATTTCGGTCAGAGATCCAATAAAGTACCCCCGGCCGGGTCGCTCCGACCCCGGCTGCGGGTGCCGCATGCGGGCCCGCGTGAGAGAAGGAGAGCTCTTGCGGCCTTTCCCCCGAAGGGTGCTCATCATCGGCGCGGTCGCCTCCATGGGCGCCGCCGCCACCCTGCCCGCCTTCGCCGCCACACCACAGACCGCACCGGTCCCGGTGGCCAAGGCCCAGGGCACGCCGGCTCCGGGCCGGTACATCGTCACGCTGAAGACGGGAGTCTCGCCGGCCACCACGGCCAAGCGGGCCAGGGCCACCTCGGTCCAGCGCTTCGGCAACGCGCTCAACGGCTTCGCGGCCAAGCTGAGCACGTCCCAACTCGACACGCTCCGCCGTGACCCGTCGGTCGCCGCGATCGAGCAGGACCAGATCGTCAAGGCCAGCACCACGCAGCGGTCGCCGCTGCCATGGGGACTGGACCGGATCGACCAGCGCGGCAAGAAGCTGTCGAAGACGTACACGTACAAGATGACCGGCACGGGCGTCAACGCCTACGTCATCGACAGCGGTCTCGCGCACACCCATCCCGAGTTCGGCGGCCGGGCCTCGATCGCCTGGGTCGGCCCCGAGTTCAACGGTGACGGCTGGGACCACAACGGCCACGGTACGCACGTGGCCGGCACCATCGGCTCCAAGCTGTACGGCGTGGCCAAGAACGTCAATGTGCGCGGCATGCGCGTCCTGGACGCCGACGGCTACGGCTACATGTCGACCATCATCGCCGCCGTCGACTGGCTGCGCACGAACGCCAAGAAGCCGGCCGTGGCCAACCTGTCGCTGGGCGGCGGCAAGTCCACGGCGCTCAACGCGGCGGTCGAGCAGCTGTCCAGGACCGGGGTCTTCACCTCGGTCGCTGCCGGCAACGAGAACCAGAACGCCTGCAACACCTCACCGGCCAGCGCCGGCTGGGTGATGGCGGTCGGCGCGACCACGGTCTACGACAACCGGGCCGCGTTCTCCAATTACGGCAAGTGCGTCGACATCTTCGCCCCCGGCTACGGGGTCTACTCGACCTGGCCGGGCGGCGGCCGGGCGAAGATCAGTGGCACCTCGATGGCGGCTCCGCACGTCAGTGGGGCAGCGGCCCTGTACCTGCAGGGTCACAAGACCTCCACTTTCCCGCAGGTGCAGAAATGGCTGAACGACTACTCAACAAAGGGACAAATCGGGCGCCTTCCCAGTGGGACGGCCAACCGGCTGCTCTACAAGGGCGGTCTGTGAGTCCGGTCACGTAAGATGGCCCGGCTCCCTGACGGGAGCCGGGCTTCCGGGAAGGCGGCCATTCCACCCGGCCCCGGGGTTTAATCTTGGCGAGGATCCGGACGGTTCCTTACAGTTCGCTATTGTTCGGCCGGTGACCGGCCCTGGTCTCCGGGGCACGGCCGGCCGGACCCGCCTAATCCCGCGGCGTCCCCCCGCCCGGGAACCGGGGAACCACCCGCCGGTAGATTCGGGCCTCGCCCGGTCCGACCGGCAGGGGTGAATCCGCCGCCCGCCTCCAGTGGGCGGCGATAGGGCTGACTCCGGCCCGAACCCGTCAGCTAACCCGGTAGGCGATCGAGGAGAGGAGAGGACGTGGAGACCCCCAGCTCCACCCGCCGATGGCGTACCCGGCTACGGCGCCCCGCCTTGGCACTCGCGGTACTCGCCGGCGGCCTGTCGCTGACCGCCGGCTCCGCGGGGGCCGCGCCCGTCGCGCCCGCTGCGCCCACGGCCTACGCCGATCCCGGCGACTCGGCGCGCTTCAGGAAGCTCAACCAGCAGATCGCGAAGCTGGAGAAGGCCTACGGCGGCGACCTGGCCAAGCAGAAGAACGCCCAGTACGGCATCAAGAAGGCCCAGCAGAAGGCCAAGGACCTCCAGGTCGACCTCAACGTCGCCCGCGGCCTGGTCGCGCAGCTGGCGGCCAGCCAGTACATGACCGGGGGCACCGACCCCAGCGTCGGCGTGCTGTCCGCCTCCGACCCGTCCAGCGCGCTCAGCAACCTGAGCCTGGTCAGCCATGTGGCCCAGAACCAGTCCAACAAGGTCCAGCAGATCCAGGCCCTGGTGAACGAGCAGGAGAAGGCGCGCCAGGAGTACGAGAAGAAGGTCAAGGACCTCGAGAAGGACCTCAAGGACCTGCTGGCCCAGAAGACCAAGATCCAGGCTCTGGTGAAGCGGTACAAGCCGGAGTCCCCGAGCGTCGGCATGGGCGGCGTCACGCCCCGGATGCGCAAGGTCAAGGACACCCTCGACGTGGAGTTCGGGCCGTTCCCGACCATCGGCTGCGTGCGCGGCGGCGGCGACGCCCAGGACCACGCCACCGGCCAGGCCTGCGACTTCATGGTCAGCACCGGCGGCTCGATGCCCGGCGCCAACGGCCGTGCCCAGGGTGACCGCGCCGCCCAGTACGCGATCGCCAACGCCAGCAGGCTCGGCGTCAAGTACGTCATCTGGCGCCAGCGCATCTACGACATGCGCAGCCCGGGCTGGCGCGCCATGGAGAACCGCGGCGGCACCACCGCCAACCACTACGACCACGTCCACATCAGCGTCTTTTAATCAAAGGCCCGGCCCAGGGGCCGCTCGCCTGGCGGCTCGCACCCCTGACCGTTCCTTGTGCGAGCGCTGCATCGCTTCGCGATCTGGCCGGGTGAGGCTCGCCTTCGGCATCGCCCCGCCCGGCCAGTTAACGCGCTCGCGCGGTGGCTGAGGCACTTGAGAAGAGACCCAGGCGGCTAGGCGCGTCCGTGCGTGTTCCCCAAGCGGAGGGCCGACTGGTCGGCAACGAAAACAGAGCGCCCGGCCCTTTTGGGGCCGGGCGCTTTCGCGTTCTGGCGATTCAGCCGGCGTAGCTGGGGAGGGTGCGCTCGTGCGCGTCGCGCAGCTCGACCAGCGGGATCGAGAACAGCTCCTGCGTCTCGCCGTCGGGGCCGGGCGCCGTGACGTCGAGGGAGTCGCCGCCGATGACGCCGAGCTGGGAGACCGGGACGCCGGCCTCCTGGCACAGCTGCGCCATCCGGTTCTCGCCGCCGGGGCGGATGGCCACGACGGCGCGGGCGACCGACTCGCTGAACAGCGAGACGAACGCGTCCCCGCGCAGGGTGATCTTGGCGCCGAGCCCGCCGCGCAGGCAGGACTCCACCAGCGCCTGCGACAGCCCGCCGTCGGACAGGTCGTGCGCCGCCGTCAGCAGGCCCTCGCGCGCCGCGGTCACCAGGACCGAGCCCAGCGCGCGCTCGGCGGCCAGGTCGACCAGCGGCGGCAGGCCGCCCAGGTGCCCGTAGACCACGTGCGCCCATTCGGACCCGCCGAACTCCTCGCGCGTCTCGCCCAGGAGGGCGAGGGTGGCGCCGTCGGAGGTGAACGACATGTTCACGTGCCGGCGCACGTCGTCCTGGACGCCCAGCACACCGATGACCGGCGTCGGGTTGATCGGCGTGGTGCCGGTCTGGTTGTAGAAGCTGACGTTGCCGCCGGTGACCGGGATGCCCAGGTACTGGCAGCCGTCGGCCAGGCCCTCGACCGCACGGGCGAACTGCCACATGACGCCCGGGTCCTCGGGTGAGCCGAAGTTGAGGCAGTTGGTGACCGCGAGCGGGCGGGCACCGGTGGCGGCCACGTTGCGGTACGCCTCCGACAGCGACAGCTGGGCCCCGGCGTACGGGTCGAGCCGCGCGAAGCGGCCGTTGCCGTCCAGGGACAGCGCCAGGCCGAGACCCGACTCGTCGTCGATCCGGATCACGCCCGCGTCCTCGGGCATCGCCATCACGGTGTTGCCCATCACGTACCGGTCGTACTGCGAGGTCACCCAGGTCTTGCTCGCCAGGTTCGGTGAACCGGCCAGCCACAGGACCGTACGGCGGATCTCGTCGGCACTGGACGGACGGGTCAGCCGGCCCGGCGTGTCGGCCTGCATGGAGCCCAGGTCGGCGGGCGGCGCGATCGGCCGCTCGTACACCGGGCCCTCGTCGACCGCCGTGGTCGGCGGGATGTCGACGATCGTCTCGCCGCGCCAGGTCATGACCAGGCGACCGGTGTCGGTGACCGTCCCGATCGTCGTCGCCGGGATCTCCCACTTGGCGCAGATCTGCAGGAACCGCTCGACCTTGGCCGGCTCGACCACCGCCATCATGCGCTCCTGCGATTCGCTCATGAGGATCTCCTCAGGGCGCAGGGTCGCGTCGCGCAGCGGTACGGCGTCCAGGTCGACGTGCATGCCGCCCGTACCGGCCGCGGCCAGCTCGGTCGTCGCGCACGACACCCCGGCCGCGCCGAGGTCCTGGATGCCGACCACGAGGTCCTCGGCGAACAGCTCCAGGCAGCACTCGATCAGCAGCTTCTCCATGAACGGGTCGCCGACCTGCACGGCGGGCCGCTTGGCCTGCGACTCCTCGTCGAACGTCGCCGACGCCAGCACGGACGCGCCGCCGATCCCGTCCGGGCCGGTGGTGGCCCCGAACAGGATGACCCGGTTGCCCGGGCCCGGGGCGATCGCCCGCTTGATGTCCTCATGCTTCAGCACGCCCACGCACAGCGCGTTGACGAGGGGGTTCTGCGCGTAGCAGGCGTCGAAGACGGTCTCGCCGCCGATGTTGGGCAGGCCGAGCGAGTTGCCGTAGCCGCCCACCCCCGCCACCACGCCGGGCAGCACCCGCTGGGTGTCGGGAGCGTCCGCCGGGCCGAACCGCAGCGAGTCCATCACCGCGACCGGCCGCGCGCCCATCGACATGATGTCGCGCACGATCCCGCCGACCCCGGTCGCCGCACCCTGGTACGGCTCCACGTAGGACGGGTGGTTGTGCGACTCCACCTTGAAGGTGACCGCCCAGCCCTGCCCCACGTCCACGACACCGGCGTTCTCGCCCATCCCGACCAGCAGCACGTCGGTCTGCGGCGCCTTGTCGCCGAACTGGCGCAGATGCACCTTGGAGCTCTTGTACGAGCAGTGCTCGCTCCACATCACCGAGTAGATCGCCAGCTCGGCCCCCGTGGGGCGGCGGCCCAGGATGTCCCGGACCCGCTGGTACTCCTCGTCCTTCATGCCCAGCTCGGCGTACGGCAGCGGCCGCTCCGGCGTGGAGGCCGCGATCGCCACGGTGTCGGTGCCGGGCTCGGGCACGGGCCGCTCGTACCGTACGGGCTCGGGCGGCGCCGCTTCCGGGCGCCATCCGGCGGGCTCCTCGCCCACGTCCAGGTGGACGTTCCCCGGCTCGCCGAGCCGCTGCAGGATCTCGGCCGCCGTCACCGGCGCCGGCTCACCCTCGGGTACGGCGATGAACGGCTCGTTCGCCGTCTCCTGGGTCGGCCCGGCCGGGACGATCTCGCCACCCTCCCCGGGCACGGCGGCCTGCGGCCCGGTGTTACCGGACACGGTGTTACCGGACACGGTGTTACCGGACACGGCAGGCTGGGGGCCGGTGCCGCTCGGAACGGCCGGCTGAGGCCCTGTGTTACCCGGAACGGCGGGCTGAGGCCCGGTGTTGGAGACGGCCGGTTGCGGGCCGGTGTTGCCCGGTACGGCGGGCTGGGGGCCGGTGTTGCCAGGCACGGCGGGCTGAGGTCCGGTGTTACCCGGTACGGCAGGCTGCGGGCCCGTATTGGAGAACGTGGGCTGCGGGCCGGTGTTGCTGGGCACGGCAAGCTGCGGGCCCGTGTTGCCCGGTACGGCCGGTTGCGGGCCGGTGTTGGAGAACGGCGGATGCGAGCCCGTGTGGTTCGGCACCGCAGGCTGGGGACCCGTATGGCCCTGCACCGCAGGCTGCGGGCCGGTGTGGTTCGGCACGGCCGGCTGCGGGCCCGTGTTGCCCGGCACCGCCGACTGGGGGCCCGTGTTGGTCACGGCGGGCTGGGGGCCGGTGTTGCCTGCGGCTTCGCGTTCGCCCTCTTCCCGGACGGCCTTGTAGGCCCGGGTCACCGAGGGGTCGACGGGCTGGAGCTCCGGGTCGTCGGCGTCGGACTTGAGCTCGACGAGCCACTCCAGGCTCGTCTCGTCGGACTCGCCGGGAGCGTCCGGGGAGCCGGGAGGGGTGGGCGGCTGCTCGCTCATGCGTTGACCAGTCTCTTGACGATCGAGGTGAAGAAGCCCAGCCCGTCCGTGGACGGGCCGGTGAGGGACTCCACGGCGTGCTCGGGGTGGGGCATGAGGCCGACCACGTTCCCGGCCTCGTTGCAGATGCCCGCGATGTCGTCGAGGGAGCCGTTGGGGTTGAGGTCGAGGTAGCGGGCCACGATGCGGCCGCTGTCCTCGAGCTCGGCGAGGGTGTCCTGGTCGGCGGTGAAGCGCCCGTCGCGGTTCTTGACCGGGACGACCAGTTCCTGGCCCTCGCTGTACTCGGAGGTCCACGCCGTGGCGGCGTTGTCGATCCGGAGCCGCTGGTCGCGGCAGACGAAGTGCAGGCCCGCGTTGGGCAGCAGGGCGCCGGGCAGCAGGTGCGACTCGCACAGGACCTGGAACCCGTTGCAGATACCGAGCACCGGCAGGCCCGCCTCGGCGGCGGCCACCAGTTCCTTCATCAGGGGCGCGAAGCGTGCGATCGCCCCTGCCCGCAGGTAGTCCCCGTACGAGAACCCGCCGGGCAGCACGACCGCGTCCACGCCCTGAAGGTCGTGGTCGGCGTGCCACAGGGCGATGGGTTCGGCCCCGGCGAGCCGTACGGCTCGGGCGGCGTCACGATCGTCAAGGGAACCTGGGAAGGTGATGATCCCGACCCGGGCAGCGTCCATCTCTTGTGTTCCTCCGAAATGAGGGCGGCCGGGGCTGGGCGGCTCTCTGTCGCCGAACGGCGAATAACGATCACCGATGCGCGGCGCGAACCCCCCGCGCGCGTCCCAATCTACCCGGCACTGTGCATGAGCCGACCGTCGAGGCGCCTGATCAGGGCCTCGTCGCGCCAGGTCAGGCGCTTGTGGAGGTGGACGACGGTGCCGTGCTCCGGCGCCGAGTCGATGCTCAGCTCGTCCACCAGCGCCCGCATGATCCTAATACCACGGCCTGATTCGGCCAAATCGTCCGGTTCGGGGAGGGGCGGCGCTTTCCGTGGACCGCGGCCGCCGTCGACGATCCGCAGCCGGCAGACATGGTCGTCGACCCGTCCGGTCACCTCGAAATCACCACTGGCACGGGCATGCTGGATGACATTCGTGCAGGCCTCGGACGCGGCCACGAGAATGTCGGCGACGCAGTCGTCGGAAACGCCCAGCGCACGCAGCGCGTCCCCCACGACGCGGCGGATCACCGGGATGCTCAGCGCCTCGCGTGGTAGCGCGAGCGAGAACTTCATGTCCACCGGTCACCTCGTGTCATGCCCCGGACCCCCTGGCCGGGCCCGGTCCCCCGAGCGGGCTGCGCGTCTCGACGCAGCTAAGGTTTCCCCGGCGGTATCTTGCGTAATCGTTGGACCGCCGGGTCTTTCGGTGAAATCACGGTGGCGACGTGGTCGCTTTACCCTGCGTTGCCGGGATGGCCACGATCGGCCGCCTCCGCGGGAACGAATGACACGTTCCAGAAAAGGACCCGTATCCGTTGGACCGAGCCAAGATCATTGTGCCCGTACGGCCATTCCCCGCCTTTTCGCGGTGCGGCCCGCCGGCGGCCCCGGCGCTAGAGGGCGCGGACCTCGAAACTCTCGATCACCGTATTGGCCAGCAGGGTTTCGGCGATCTTGCGAACCCGCTCCAGGGCCTCCTCGTCGGCCGGGCCGTCCAGCTCGACCTCGAACCGCTTGCCCTGGCGGACCGCGGAGACGCCCTCGAACCCCATCTGCGGCAGCTTGCGGGCGATCGCCTGCCCCTGCGGGTCGAGGATCTCCGGCTTCAGCATGACGTCGACGACGACGCGCGCCACGACCGCCCCCTTACTGATCTGCGGTTTCATTACCGTCAGAAGCGTACGGCACCATGGCCTGAGCGAGACCACCCGTCCCCCGGAGTCGTGCGATGAACATCGATGAGCTGTCACCACCGGAACGCCGCCTGTGGGAGGCGTTCCCGCGCGGTGAGTCCGTCGACCTGTCCAGCGGCGATCAGGCACTGAACGATCCGGCCTCGTCCGACCGCTGGGGCCCCGAACGCATGGTCCGGGCCGAGGTGCTGGTGGCGCTGCTGGCCGGGGCGCTGGATCCGGAGTCCGGGCACATCGCCGCCGTACGGCTGTCGGGGGCGCGGATCCTCGGGTCGCTCAACCTCGGGCACGCCAAGGTGAGCGTGCCGCTGGCGCTGACCGGCTGCAGCTTCGACACCGCGCCGCACTTCTACTGGGCCAGCATGAACAGCGTCCATCTGATGCGCTGCCGGCTGCCCGGCCTGATCGCCTCCGGTACGCGGGTGGACGGCCACCTCTGGCTGGAGGGCAGCCGGGTCACCGGGGGCCTGCTGCTGGACGGCGCGCACATCGCCGGCATCCTCAACATGTCGGGCGTCCACCTGATCAACCCGGGCGGTGACGCGCTGCTCGCCGACCGGCTCACCGTGGACGCCAACGTCTACTGCGACCAGGGTTTCACCGCCAACGGCGAGGTCCGGCTGCCGGGCGCGCGGGTGGGCGGCCAGCTGATCTTCCGCAAGGCGCGGCTGCACAATCCGAACGGGTCCGCGCTGTACGCCAGCCGGCTCGACGTGGCGGCCAACGTCTTCTGCGACGGCGGGTTCTCCGCTCAGGGCGCGATCCGGCTGCGCGGCGCGCGGGTGGGCGGGTACCTGTCGTTCGTCGGTGCCGAGCTGTCCCATCCCGACGGCATCGCGCTGAACGCCGACGATCTCGCGGTCGAGACCGACGTCTACTGCTCGGACGGCTTCCGCGCGACCGGCGGGGTCAGCTTCGCGGGCGCGCGCGTCACGGGGCAGCTCAGCTTCCGCGGTGCCCATCTGCACTACCCGACCGGTACGGCGCTGAGCCTGCAGCGGCTCCAGGCCGAGGAGGTGCTGCTGCGCCCGGCCGAGCAGATGTCGGGCGTCGCGGATCTCTCGTACGCCAGGGTCACCCTGCTCCGCGACGACCGCGCGACGTGGCCCGAGCGGCTCCAACTGGACGGCCTCCAGTACGAGACGCTGGAGCCGCCGCTGGTGGCCCGCGAACGGCTCGACTGGCTGCGCCGCGACACCGACGGCTACCAGCCCCAGCCGTACGAGCGGCTCGCGCAGACCTACCGCTCGCTCGGCCTCGACGCCGACGGCCGGTTCGTGCTGCTGGCCAAGGCCCGCGACCGGCGCAAGATCCAGAGCGTGCCGCGCAAGATCATCGGCTGGGCGCAGGACGTCCTGGTCGGTTACGGCTACCGCCCGTTCCGTGCCGCGAGCTGGCTGATGGGCCTGCTGGCGCTGGGCACGATCGTGTTCTCGCTGCGCCCGCCGGGCATCCTGAACGAGGACGACCACCCGCACTTCAACGCGTTCTTCTACACCCTCGACCTGCTGCTGCCGATCGGCGACCTCGGCCAGGAGCGCGTCTTCGCCCCGCAGGGCGTCTATCAATGGATCGCCAACCTGCTGGTCATCTCGGGCTTCATCCTCGGCCTGACCGTGGCCGCCGGCGCCTCCCGCTCCCTGTCCCGGGAGTAGCACCCGTGTAACTCCGCTCCGGCCTCCGCGCAGGGCCGTTCGCGGGGTGCGGCATCGGCTGGGGTGGGTACGGATCGGGTACTCGGGGGCTTGCGCTCCTGGGTGTGATGTCTGCCACGATGGCATCAGCGGCCTTCGTCCCTTACCGGGGAGAACGGGGGCCACTGAAGCCGGCCGGCCAGCGGCGATCCCGCGATCCGGCCCCGAACGAGGAGTGTCATCGATGACGATCGACTCCGTACGCGGCGCGCCCGCCATCCCCCCGCACGCCGATCCCGATCTCGTGCAGCTGCTCACCCCCGAGGGGGAGCGCGTCGAGCATCCCGACTACCCGCTGGACCTCTCCCCCGAGGAGATCCGCGGGCTGTACCGGGACCTGGTCACCGTCCGCCGGATCGATCTGGAGGCGGTGGCCCTCACCCGGCAGGGCGAGCTCGGCATCTGGGCCTCGCTGCTGGGCCAGGAGGCCGCCCAGATCGGCTCGGGACGGGCGCTGACCGAGCACGACATGGTCTTTCCCACCTACCGCGAGCACGGCGTCGCCTACTGCCGCCAGGTCGAGCCGCTGCGGCTGCTGGGCCTGTTCCGTGGGGTGAACCACGGCGGCTGGGACCCGGCCGAGCACGGGTTCCACCTCTACACGATCGTGATCGGCAGCCAGACGCTGCACGCGACGGGCTACGCGATGGGCATCCAGCGCGACGGAGTGCTGGGCACGCCGTCGGCAGGTGCGACCATCGCGTACTTCGGTGACGGCGCCACATCGCAGGGCGACGTCAACGAGTCCTTCGTGTTCGCGTCGGTGTTCAACGCGCCGGTCGTGTTCTTCTGCCAGAACAACCAGTGGGCCATCTCCGAGCCGCTGGAGAAGCAGTCGCGCATCCCGCTGTACAAGCGGGCCCAGGGGTACGGGTTCCCCGGGCTGAGGGTGGACGGCAACGACGTGTTCGCCTGCCTTGCCGTCACGCGGAAGGCCCTGGAGAACGCCCGTACGGGACAGGGGCCCACGCTCGTCGAGGCCTACACGTACCGGATGGGCGCCCACACCACCACGGACGACCCCACGCGCTACCGCCTCAAGGCGGAGGAGGAGGCGTGGAAGCTCAAGGACCCCATCGAGCGGGTGAAGGCGTACCTCGTCCGCAGCGACATGGCCGACGCCGCCTTCTTCGAGGAGGTGGAGGCGGAGGCCAAGGCGGTCGCGACGGATCTGCGCAAGCAGTGCCTGGCGCTGCCCGATCCGGGCCCGCTGGAGATCTTCAACAACGTGTACGCGGAGCCGCATCCGCTGATGTCCGAGGAGCAGGAGCAGTTCGCCGCCTACCTGGCGTCTTTTGAGGACGAAAAGGTGCAGTCATGACCGAGCGAAGCGAGGGAATGAATGCAGGCGTTGCCGGGGGGCGTGGGGGGTCGTCCCCCCACAAGGAGGCAGTCATGACCCGGACGATGGAGCCCGGTACGGGACGGGCCACCGAGACCCTCACGCTCGCCAAGGCGATGAACGAGGGCATGCGCAAGGCGATGGAGAACGACCCCAAGGTCCTGATCATGGGTGAGGACGTCGGCAAGCTCGGCGGCGTCTTCCGGGTGACCGACGGGCTGCACAAGGACTTCGGCGAGGAACGGGTGATCGACACCCCGCTGGCCGAGTCGGGCATCGTGGGCACCGCGATCGGGCTGGCGCTGCGCGGCTACCGGCCGGTCTGCGAGATCCAGTTCGACGGGTTCGTGTTCCCGGCGGCCGACCAGATCATCACCCAGCTGGCCAAGATGCATCTGCGCTCGCTCGGCAAGCTGTCGCTGCCGGTCGTCATCCGGATCCCGTGCGGCGGCGGCATCGGTGCCGTCGAGCACCACAGCGAGTCGCCGGAGAACTACTTCACGCACACCGCCGGGCTGCGGGTGGTCGCCTGCTCCA
This sequence comes from Actinomadura sp. 9N407, assembly GCF_044326315.1. NCBI lineage: Bacteria > Bacillati > Actinomycetota > Actinomycetes > Streptosporangiales > Thermomonosporaceae > Actinomadura > Actinomadura sp. 9N407. Next base: position 12,454 of record NZ_JBIRAW010000045.1, read on the forward strand.
ACCCGGCCGACGCGTACACGATGATCCAGCAGTCGATCGCCTCGCCGGACCCGGTGATCTTCTTCGAGCCCAAGCGCCGCTACTGGGACAAGGCCCCGGTGGAGATGGACGCGCCCGGGGCCCCGCTGCACGAGGCGCGGGTCGTACGTCCGGGCGACGACGCGACCCTGCTGGCGTACGGGCCGGCGGTCAAGACGTGCCTGGAGGCCGCCGCGGCCGAGGAGAGCCGTTCGCTGGAGGTCATCGACCTGCGCTCGCTCAACCCCCTCGACATCGGCACGGTCGTCGAGTCGGTGAACCGGACGGGCCGCTGCGTGGTCGTCCACGAGGCCCCGGTGTTCAGCGGGTACGGCGCCGAGCTGGCGGCGCGGGTGACCGAGAAGTGCTTCTACCGCCTGGAGTCGCCGGTGCTGCGCGTCGGCGGCTTCTCCACCCCCTATCCGCCCTCCCGGCTCGAGGACCACTACCTGCCCGATCTCGACCGCATCCTGGACGCGGTCGACCGGACCTTCGGCTGGTGACCATGAAGAGCTTCAAGCTGCCCGATGTGGGCGAGGGCCTGACCGAGGCCGAGATCGTCCGCTGGCACGTCCAGCCGGGCGACCCGGTGGAGGTCAACCAGATCATCGTCGAGATCGAGACCGCCAAGGCCATCGTGGAGCTGCCCTGCCCGTACGAGGGCGTGGTGGCCGAGCTGATGGCCGAGGAGGGCCAGACGGTCGACGTGGGCGTCCCAATCATCACGGTGGACGACGGCACCGGGGACGGCGGCGGCACGGAGGCGACCGAACGGGCCGAGGCGCTCAAGGAGAACCTCGTTCCGGCGGCGGCCGAGCCGGGGACCGTGGGCCCGGACAAGCCGAAGCGGCAGCCGGTGCTCGTCGGGTACGGGGTGAAGGAGGGGGCGACCAAGCGCCGTCCGCGCAAGCCGTCCAACGGCAGCGCGCACGCCGCGCCCCCGCGCCCGCCCGCGGCACCCGCTCCGCCACCGCGCGCGGCCGACGTGCCGTCTCCTCGTCCACAGCCTGTGGACAAGGCGCTGCCGCTGGCCAAGCCGCCCGTTCGGAAGCTGGCCAGGGACCTCGGCGTGGACCTCGGCACGGTCACGGGGAGCGGCCCGCGCGGCTCGATCACGCGGGACGACGTACACGCCGCGCAAGGGGCCCCGCCCCAGACCGCCGCACCCGCCCGGGCACCTCGGCCGGACGAGGAGCGGATCCCGGTCAAGGGCGTCCGCAAGGCCATGGCGGCGGCCATGGTGAACTCGGCCTTCACCGCACCGCACGTCACCGAGTTCCTCCAGGTGGACGTGACCGGGACGATGGAGGCGGTCCGGCGGCTCCGCGAGCTGCCCGAGTTCGCCGAGGTCAAGGTGTCGCCGCTGCTGCTGGTCGCGAAGGCGCTGATCACGGCGGCGGGCCGGAACCCGATGGTGAACGCGCGCTGGGAGGAGGGCCCGTCCGGCGCCGAGATCGTGGTCGGCCGGCGGATCAACCTCGGCGTCGCGGCGGCCACCGAGCGGGGCCTGATCGTCCCGAACGTCAAGGACGCCCAGGAGATGCCGCTGCCCGAACTGGCCGCGGCGCTGGCCGATCTGACCGCGACCGCGCGGGCGGGGAAGGCCAGCCCGGCCGACCTGTCCGGCGGGACGATCACGATCACCAATGTGGGCGTGTTCGGGGTGGACACCGGGACCCCGATCATCACGCCCGGCGAGTCGGCGATCCTGGCGTTCGGCCAGATCCGCGACATGCCGTGGGTACATGAAGGCGAGCTGGCGATCCGCAAGGTCACCACGCTGGCGCTGTCGTTCGACCACCGGGTGATCGACGGTGAGCTGGGCTCGCGCGTGCTGCGCGACGTGGGCGACATGCTGGCGGACCCGCTGCGCATCCTCGCCTGGCAGTAGCACCCCAGGTTGACTCGTGGCGTTGTCGCCCTTCTCGGGGCGTGGGCAGGCGGGCAGGGCCAACACGCCACGAGTCAACGGGAGGAACGGGCGGTCAGACCGGAGGCTGGTTGTCGCCGTTGTAGAGGCGGCCGTTGTCGCGGTCGCCCGCGCCCCGGCTCTGCATCCTGCTCATCATCAGCAGTTGCAGCGCGAACGAGGCCCCGCCGACGATGATGAGGATGACGCCGATCACGTGGATGTCCACGGGATCGGTCATCGCGTCCTTGGCGATCGCGAATTTAAGGATCAGCCCGAGCGTGATCGTGAAAATGCTGACGCCGACACCCATGCGATGACCTCCGCCAGACGATCCATGGTCGTGCCTTTAACGTATCCGCCAGGCTCGGTCGCCACACGTGAAGTTGATCGATCGTCACGAGACCGGGACGTTGTCGATCGTCATGCGACCGGGACGTTGCCGACCTTCCCGAACGGGCCGGCGTCGAAGGTCACGCTCTTGACGTTCCCGGGCGGCGCCGGGATGTAGACGAACCCGCGGGCGGGCGCGTCCATCGCCGTACGGAACGTGGCGCGCCCCGGGTCGACGTACTTGGCGCTGTTCGCGGCGGGCGGGCCGATCCGTACCGCACGGTAGACGTCCGTGCCACCCGGGACGAGCACGGAGAACGCGGTGAAGGCGCCCCCGAGGTAGTCCTTGTGCGGGTACAAGGCGTCCGGCGGGGTGGTGCCCGGGCCTTCGTTCACGATGTCGAAGACCGCGACCAGGTACGCGCCGTCGCGGTAGAACGGCTTGACGTCGATCCGCCGCTTGGCCGAGCCGAACCGCCCGTACCGGCTGGCCACCGTCTTACCATCCTGGGCCCGGAAGGCGGCCGGGGGCACCGTACCGCCGCGCGAGTCGGCGGGAGCTGTGGCGGAGGTCGTCGTGGACGGCGCCTGCTGCCGGACGAGGTAGGAGATCTCCACGCGCCGGTTCCGGGAACGGGCGTTGGCGTCGTCGGTCCCGCCCTCCTTGGCGATCAGCTCGGCCTCGCCCTTGCCCTGCGTGGTGTACGTGTACGTACCGCCGAGCCTGGTCTTCAGCTCCTTCTCCACGGCCTTGGCCCGCTCCTGGGAGAGCTTCAGGTTGTCGGCGTCGGAGCCCTTGCTGTCGGTGTGGCCGTAGATCGTGATCGGTCCCTTGCCGGCGTCGGCCTTCTGCCGTACCTCCTGGCCGGCCTGGTCGAGGACCGCCTTGGCGCGGCCCGACAGCTCGGCCGAGCCGGTCGCGAACAGCACGTCGGCGCGCAGGTTCATCTTTACGTCCGAGCCGCTGGCGGTGACGTCCTTGACCGCCCCTTCGGTGACGTCGTACAGGTCCACCGGGTTGCCGGGCGAGGCCACGGTGCCCGGCGCGCTCGCGGTGCCGGTCACCGGCACTCCGGTGAACTCCCCGGCGGTGCCCGGAGTGAGGACGGTGAGCTTCTGTACGGACGACGGCACCGAGGGGAACCCGGCGGCGAGCTCCCGCGTAGCGCCCGGCAGGAACTGCTCCACCACAGGCGATGGCACCGGAACCTGCGGAGCCTGCGTGGGCGTGCTCGACTGCGTGGGCGTGGTGGTCTGCGTGGGCGTGGCGGTGGGCGTGCTGGTGGGCGTGCTGGTGGGCGTCGGTGCGTACGCGGCGTTCGCGGTCGTCGGGGACGCGACGGTCGAAGGCGACCCGCTCCCCGAGGGCGAGGGGGAAGGGCCCGCCGCGATCGGCCGGTACAGCTTGCGCCCGACCGGATCGAGCAGGCTGACGGCGAACGGGACGGACTTGGCGACGGTCTCCATCGACGTGACCGCGTACCGGACCAGGGTCTGGCCGCCGCGCCGCTCGATCCCCTTGACCTCGACGCGGGCGTGCAGGCCGTCCGCCCCGCCGAACCAACCCTCCCTGGTGAACGCGCCGGACGCGCTCGCGCCGGCAGCGCCGGCCTTGGGCGGATCCACCTTCTGCGGGGACGCGGTGTCCGAGCAGCCCGTGGCCGCCATCACGACGGCCACAGCGGCCGGAAGCAGTCTGCGAGCGGGCATGGGGGCAAGCGTATAGATGCGGCGCGAAAAAGAAACGGCCCCAGCACCGCGCGGGTGCTGGGGCGTTCCTACCGATCCGCCACCCCTAACTCGGGGGTGTGGGGTCGCCCCCACAGTGACTCGCGGAAAGGGGATCAGGCGAGGGGAATCAGAAGGCCGACTCGGGCAGGTCCATCACGTCGAGGGTGGTGCCCTCGGCGATGGCGCGGTCGGCGGCCAGGCGCGGCAGGACGGTGGAGCAGAAGAACTGTGCCGCGGCCACCTTGCCGGTGTAGAAGTCGCGGTCGGACGCGGACACGTCGCCGTCCAGCTTGGCCAGGGCCACCTCGGCCTGGCGGCACAGCAGCCAGGCCACGATCAGGTCGCCGAGGGCCAGCAGCAGGCGCGAGCCGTTGAGCCCGACCTTGTAGACCTCCTTCGGGCTCTCCAGCGAGCCGAGCGCCCAGCCGACCATCGGGTCGATGATGCCCTGCACGTCGTCCAGGGCCCGGCCGAGCATCGCGCGCTCGTTCTTGAGCCGCCCGTTGCCGGCCTCGCTCCCGGCGAACGCCCGGATCTCGCCGGCCAGGTGCTGCAGCGCCCCGCCGTTGTCGCGCAGGATCTTGCGGAAGAACAGGTCCATGCCCTGGATCGCGGTGGTGCCCTCGTACAGGGTGTCGATCTTGGAGTCCCGGATGTACTGCTCGATCGGGTACTCCTGCAGGAACCCGGACCCGCCCAGCGTCTGCAGCGACTCGGCGCCCAGCAGCGCGTAGGCGCGCTCGGAGCCGAAGCCCTTGACGACCGGCAGCAGCAGGTCGTTGAGCTTCTCGGCCAGCTCGTCCTTGCGGCCCTCGTGCTCGGCGAGCTGGACCGCGTCCTGGTACGTGGCGGTGAGCAGGACCAGCGCCCGCATGCCCTCGGCGTAGGCCTTCTGGGTCATCAGGCTGCGCCGCACGTCCGGGTGGTGGGTGATGGTGACCCGGGGGGCGGTCTTGTCGGTCATCTGCGTCATGTCGGCACCCTGCACGCGCTCCTTGGCGTACTCGAGCGCGTTCAGGTAGCCGGTGGAGAGGGTGGCGATGGCCTTGGTGCCGACCATCATCCGGGCGTACTCGATGACCAGGAACATCTGCTTGATGCCCTCGTGCACGTCGCCGACCAGGTAGCCGACCGCCGGCTCCTTCTCGCCGAACGTGAGCTCGCAGGTCGTGGAGACCTTCAGGCCCATCTTCTTCTCGAGGTTGGTGACGTAGGCACCGTTGCGGGCGCCCAGCTCACCGGTCTCCAGGTCGACCATGTACTTCGGTACGAGGAACATCGACAGGCCCTTGGTGCCGGGGCCGGCGCCCTCGGGGCGGGCCAGCACCAGGTGGAAGATGTTCTCGGACATGTCGTGCTCGGCCGAGGTGATGAAGCGCTTGACGCCCTCGATGTGCCAGGTGCCGTCGGGCTGCTGGACGGCCTTGGCCCGGCCGGCGCCGACGTCGGAGCCGGCGTCCGGCTCGGTCAGCACCATCGTGGCGCCCCACTGCCGCTCCAGCGCCAGCTCGGCGAACCTCTTCTGCTCGGGCGTCCCGATGTGCCACAGGATCTGGGCGAAGCCCGGGCCCGAGGAGAACATGTAGACGGCCGGGTTGGAGCCCAGCACCTGCTCGGCCAGCGCCCAGGTCAGGCTGCGGGGTGCGCCCGTACCGCCGAACGCGGGCGACAGGTCGACGCGGAACCACTCCGCGTCCATCCACGCCTTGAACGACTTCTTGAAGCTCTCCGGCATCGTCACGGTGCCGGTCGCGGGGTCGAAGACCGGCGGGTTGCGGTCCGCGTCCTCGAACGACTCGGCGAGCGGGCCCTCGGCGAGACGGTTGACCTCGGCGAGCATGTCGCGCGCGGTCTCCTCGTCCAGCTCGGCGTACGGACCGGTGCCCAGCAGGTCCTGGCGCCCGAAGACCTCGAAGAGGTTGAACTCCAGGTCGCGGAGGTTGCTCTTGTAGTGCCCCATGAACACTCCGTCTGGTTCCGCGGCGCTCGTGGGCCCCGCAACGTACTGGTCAGTAACTCGACATCATGCTACCCGCTGGTAACCAGTCGCAACCCACCACCGTACGGGAGATCTGTAACACCCCGCCGTCATTCCGGCACACCACATCCGGCCAAAGGCCGACGGGTACGGGAAGGTCCATATCCGCGCCAAGGGAGAGCACGGGGCTCACGTCGGGGAATCCCCGCTGTGAGGCCCTTGTTAGCCTGGTCATGAGGGCCTGACGCGGTCCTCCCGGACGAGGTGCGCGCCGTACCCGGCAGGCGAAGACGGTGCGCGGACCAGCGCCCGGCACGGCACGTCCCGTGTCCGCCGCGGCGCACCGCACACGTCCCGTCCGGGAGGAAACACCATGGCCTGGTTCCTTGTCGTCGCCGCCGGCCTCTTCGAGGTCGCGATGGCGCTCTGCCTGAAGCAGAGCAAGGGCTTCACCGAGGCGCTGCCCGCAGCCGGCTTCCTCGTCTTCGCCGTCATCAGCTTCGGTCTGCTCACCATCGCGCTGAAGGACCTGGAGGTCGGCACCGCGTACGCCGTCTGGGTCGGCATCGGCGCGGTCGGTACGGCCGCGCTCGGCATGCTCTGGCTGGGCGATCAGGTGACCCCGCTCAAGCTCGGGGCACTGGCGCTCATCATCATCGGCGTGATCGGCCTCAACCTCGCCGGAGGCGGCGCGCACTGACGCCCGGCGGCCACCGGCGGTGCCCGCCGGTGGCCGGTCCCGGCCAGCGAGCCGTTCGGCTGTTTGGATCTTCGCTGGAACGTAGCCTCACCAAAGGGCGTCTATGGGACGTGGGTGCACAGATCGGCGCCCGTACCAACAGGGGAGGAATCTTGGTCTTCAAGAAGCTCATGCAGGCGGCCGGTGTCGGTGGTCCCCAGGTCGAGACGATCCTGCACAACCCCAACACCAGGCCCGGCGAGAAGCTCACCGGCGAGGTGACGATCATCGGGGGCAAGCACGACTCCGACATCCTCGGCGTGAACCTGGCTCTGCGGACCCGGGTGGAGATCGAGTCCGGCGACAACGAGTACGCCTCCAACCTCGAGTACGCCAAGCTGCCGATCGCCGGCCGGTTCGAGCTGGACGACGACGCGCGCTACAGCATCCCGTTCGAGATGCAGATCCCCTGGGAAGCGCCGCTGACCCACTTCTACGGGCAGCCGCTGCGCGGCACCACCGTCGGCGTCGCCACCGAGCTGGAGGTCGCGCGGGCGGTCGACGCCACCGACCTCGACCCGATCGCGGTGCATCCGCTGCCCGCCCAGGAGCTCATCCTGTCGGCCTTCTCGAGCCTCGGCTTCCGGTTCAAGAACGCCGACTGCGAGAAGGGCCGCATCTACGGGGTGAAGCAGCAGCTGCCCTTCTACCAGGAGATCGAGTTCTTCCCGCCGCCGCAGTACGCGTCGGGCATCAAGCAGCTCGAGCTCACGTTCGTGTCGTACCCGACCTCGATGGACGTCGTGCTGGAGCTGGACAAGCGCGGCGGCGCGTTCACCGAGGGCCACGACTCGTTCAGCCGCTTCACCGTCGACTACGCCTCCGCCGCCCAGACCAACTGGGAGCAGCAGCTCGACGGCTTCCTGCAGAAGGCCGGAAAGCGCAAGGGCTTCTTCTAACAGGACGTTTCCAGGCGCGGTGCTCTCTGGACACCGCACGGTCCTGGACGCGATGCAAGACTGATCAAGGCCCGGGGGACTCCCCCGGGCCTTGATCATTCGGTGGCGGACCCGTAGAAAGAGCGTCTGTGGCTGAACCTCCCGGACTGAGCAATGCGGAACGACGGCTGTGGGCGGCCTTTCCCACCGGAACGGTGGTGGTGCTCGGCGACGAGCCGCCCGCCGGGCCCGATCCCGACCGGATCGTCCGTGCGGAGGTGATCGCCCAGCTGCTGCTGGGTGCCTGCGAGACGCGCAGCGGGTTCGTCCCGGCGGTACGGCTGACCGGCGCGTACATCATCGGTGAGCTGGACGTGTCGGGCGGCACGGTCGAGTACGAGCTGCGGCTGACCCACTGCCGGCTGGCCGAGGCCGTCGACTTCTCCAACGCCCAGGCCCGCCAGCTGCGGCTGTCGGACTGCCGGATGCCGGGCTTCGACGGCGGCGGGCTGCGCGCCGACGGCTACCTCAGCCTCTCCGGCTCGGTGATCGAGGGATCGGTCCGGCTGCCCCGCGCCCAACTGACGGGCGGGCTGCGGATGAACGGCACCAAGATCACCGTGTCCGAGCCGGTCGACTGGGGACTGTTCGCCGGCGGGATGCTGGTCGAGGTGGGCTTCTTCGCCCGGGGGTGCGAGATCACCGGCGGGGTCCGGCTGGTCGGGGCGCGGCTGAACGGCGGGCTCTGGCTGGAGGAGGCCGTCCTGAGCAATCCGGGCCGGCTGGCCCTGGACGGGCAGAACATGGTCGTCGAGGACACCGCCGAGTTCAGCCGGGCCACCACGATCGGCACCATCCGGCTGCGCAGCGCCCGGATCAACGGGCTCCTGTCGTTCTCCCGGTCCCGGCTGGACGCGGGCGCGCCGGGCCGGATGGCGCTGCACGCCAGCCACATGCAGTGCGAAGAGCTGCTGCTGTGGCCCGCGGAGAAGATCCAGGGCACGGTGGCGCTGTCGTACTCCCGGATCAACCTGATCATGGATCATCCCGAGTTCTGGCCGGACGAGATGTGGCTGAACGGGCTGACGTACGAGACGCTGCGCGGCGGCACGTTCAAGGACCGGCTGAGCTGGATCTCCCGCGACAGGGAGTTCCATCTGCAGCCGTACGAGCAGCTCAGCACCTGGTACCACGGCATCGGCGACGACGAGCTGGCGCGCAAGGTGCAGCTGGCCAAGCTGCGGGGGCGCCGCCGCAAGGCGCATCCCGTCGGCCGGGTATGGAACACGCTGCTGGACTGGACGGTCGGGTACGGCTACCGGCCGTGGCTGGCGTTCGCCTGGTTCGGGGTCCTGGTCGGGATCGGGACCATCGTGTTCTCCGCCAACCGGCCCAGGGTGATCAAGCCTGGCGAGCGGCCGGACTTCCACGCGTTCGTCTACACGCTCGATCTGCTGATCCCGATCGACACGTTCGGGCAGCAGCAGGCCTACGATCCGCAGGGCTGGTCGCGCTGGATGGCGTACGCGCTGGTCGCCACCGGCTGGATCCTGGCCACCGCGCTGATCACCGGCGTCGCCCGGGTCCTGCGTCCGAACTGACGGCGCCGAACCGACGGCGTCCGAGCCGGCAGGGCCCGAACCGACGGGTCGCGCGTCGCGTCGACCACGATGAGCGACGAGAATGGGGCGTCATGGGCATGTATCTGATCACCGGGGCCACCGGCGGAATCGGCGCGGCGGTCGCCGGGCTGCTGGCCGAGCGCGGGCACGACCTGATCCTGGCCGGCCGGTCACCGGACCGGCTGGCGGCGGTGAGCCGGCAGATCAGCACGGGTGTGCACGGTGCCACCCAGCTGATCGTCCGGGAGCGCAACGGCGAGCCGGGCGCGGTCCGCACCACCTCGCCGCGCGGTACGGCGCGGGCCGTCGCCCTCGATCTGACCGAGCCGCGGCGGCTGGAGGCGGCGCTCGCCGAGGCCGGGCTGCCGCAACGGCTGGACGGCGTGGTGCACAGCGCGGGCATGGTCGATCTGGGCGCGGTGGCCGAGCAGGACGCCGACCACTGGATCGACCAGCTGATGGTCAATCTGGTGTCGGCCGCCGAACTGACCCGCATCCTGCTCCCGGCGCTGCGGGCCGCCGAGGGCCATGTGGTCTTCGTCAACTCGACCTCGGGCCTGACCGCCAAGGCGAAGTGGTCGGCGTACGCGGCGAGCAAGTTCGGCCTGCGCGCTCTCGCCGACTCGCTGCGCGCCGAGGAGCCCGCGCTGAGGGTGACGACGGTCTACCCGGGCCGTACCGCCACCGAGATGCAGCGCAAGGTGCACGCCCAGGAAGGCCGCCCGTACGAGGCCGCGAAGTTCACCGACCCGGCCACGGTCGCGCGCGTCCTGGTCAACGCGCTGGAGACGCCGAAGGACGCGGTCGTCTCGGACGTCACCGTCCGCCCGCGCTGACCTCGCGGTCGGGGCCGCGGCGCAGGACCCAGGAGCCGAGCACGCCGCCGATCAGCCCGAACAGGTGGCCCTGCCAGGAGACGGACGGGTCGCTGGGCAGCACCCCGAAGATCATCGTGCCGTACAGCAGCACCACCCCGACCGCGATCGCCAGGTCGAGCAGCCGCCGCTCGAACAGCCCGCGGCCGAGCAGGTAGCCGAAGAAGCCGAAGATCAGGATGCTGGAGCCGAGCGTGTTGGCGGAGCTGGCGAACCAGACGCCCAGCCCGCCGACCACGATGATGATCAGGCTGGCGAGCAGGAACTTGACGGTGCCCCGCACGGCCGCGAGGAAGCCCAGGATCACGAACGGCACGGTGTTGCCGATCAGATGCCCGAAGCCGCCGTGCATGAACGGGGCGGTGAAGATGTCGGTCAGGTCGCCCACGTCATGGGGCTGGATGCCGTAGTCGTCCAGCGCGCCGCCCATGACGTAGTCGGCGATCTCCAGCACCCACATGCCGGCGGTGACGACGCCGATGATGATGGCCGCCGACAGCGCGCGAGCACCGTGCGTCGCGAGACCTTCGGAGCGGTTCTTCTCGGGTACTGAGGGATAGCCCATGTTCGCCCGCCGTTGGTGTGTGAATACCGTGCCGTCATTATCCGCAACGTTCGCCTCGCGCGCATCGTGCCCTGGAGGATCCCCACTGTGGCGAACGCTATTCGGTCTCCGCCATATTGGGGGCCATGCGTTCCGTGGTGTGTGAAGAGCTCGGGTCCGTCGTCGTCGTGGAGGGCGAGCCGGTGGAGCCGGGGCCAGGTCAGGTCGTCGTCGAGGTCGAGGCGGCGGGGGTCAACTACGTGGACGGGCTCTTCGTGCAGGGCCGCTACCAGATCAAGCCGCGGACGCCGTTCGTCCCGGGCAGCGAGGTCGCCGGTACGGTCGTCGCGGTCGCGTCCGATGTATCCGCGCCCGCGATCGGGACGCGCGTCCTGGCCATGTGCGGGCTCGGCGGGTTCGCGTCGCGGGTCGCGGTGCCGGCGGCGTCGGCCGTACCGATCCCGGACCGGCTCGACGCCGTACGGGCCGCCACGTTCACGCAGAGCTACTGCACCGGCCTGTTCGCGCTGCGGGAGCGCGGCGCGCTGCGGCCGGACGAGACGGTGCTCGTCCTCGGGGCGGGCGGCGGGGCCGGGCTCGCGGCGGTCCAGGTCGCGAAGGCGCTGGGTGCCCGGGTGCTGGCCGCCGCGTCGTCGGAGGAGAAGCGGGAGGCCGCGCTGGCCGCCGGGGCCGAGGCCGCCGTGGACACCCTGGCCGGGGACGTGAAGGCCGCCGCCCGCGCCTTCTCGGACGGCGGCGTGGACCTGGTGTACGACCCGGTCGGCGGCCCGCTCGCGGACCCGGCGCTGCGGGCGCTGCGCGAGCGCGGCCGCTACCTGGTGATCGGGTTCGCCTCGGGCGCCATCCCGTCGCTGCCGCTCAACCAGGTCCTGCTGCGCAACAGGACGGTCGCCGGCGTCGACTGGGGCGCCTGGTCGATGGCGCACCCGCTCGATCAGCGCGGGTTGCTGGACGAGCTGCTGGCGATGGTCGCGGACGGCCGGCTCGATCCGGTCGCGCCGCGTACCGAGCCGCTGGAGTCGGCCGGGAAGGTCCTCGACGACCTGCTCGACCGGCGCGTCACCGGAAAGGTCGCGCTCGTTCCCTGACCGTCCGCCCCTGGCGACCGGGGGCGGGACGCGCGGAACGTGGCGAACGTCTCAGGCGGCCGGCTCGATGACGTCGCCGCGCACCTCGATGACCGGCAGCCGGTGGCGCCTCGGAGCGTCGGCGGAACGGCGCAGGTGGCGGCGCTCCTCCGGAGTCGTCCCGCCCCAGACGCCGTCGGGCTCGCCGACACGCAGGGCCCAGGACAGGCAATCGGCCGTCACGGGGCAGTTCGCGCAGATCTCCTTGGCGGCCCGTTCCTGCTCGCGCAGGATCTCGGCGGAATAGCCGATCGGGAAGAACAGATCAGGGTCGGCGCCACGGCAAATGGCCTGGTCGCTCCAGTGTTCCTCGTTCTCTTCGTGCTGCATGGCTGGCTCCCTGCGGCGCTGCTAGGACGCCGGGTGATGCTGGGGTGGGCTCGTACAAGCCAGCGTAGTACTACAAGCTGTAGTACTACAACTCGTTGTGTCCACCGGGACGATACGGCCGGATAACCTGGGTGACGTGCGGCGTGATCAAGAAGTGACCTTTCGCGAGGCGACCCGGGCGGACGTCCCCGTGATCGTCCGGCTGCTGGCCGACGATCCCCTGGGCGCCACCCGCGAGTCCCCGGGCGAGGTGATCCCGGGCGCCTACTTCGACGCGTTCGACGCCATCGACAAGGACCCCAACAACGCCATCATCGTGGCGGAGGTCGACGGGGCCATCGCCGGCACGCTGCAGCTCACCTACATTCCCGGGCTGACCTACACCGGCGGCGAGCGCGCCCAGATCGAGGGCGTGCGGATCGCCGCCGAGCACCGGGGCGGGGGCATCGGCCAGGTCCTGGTCGGCTGGGCCATCGAGCGGGCCCGCGAGCGCGGCTGCCGGGTGGTGCAGCTCACCACCGACCGGCAGCGCCCCGAGGCGGTCCGCTTCTACCAGAAGATCGGCTTCCGTCCGTCCCATATGGGGATGAAGTATCCCCTGCAGGCCGGGGAGCAAACGGGCGCTCGCTAGCGTCCCGGCGGCCCCTCCAGGGCCGCCCTTCGCCAGGTCGTCGGCATCTTCTCTATTTCTGTTCACCGTGCCGTGGAATGCTGGTCATACGGGTGTGATAACCAGCGCCGTTGCGTGTAGGAGGAGCCGTACCGTGGCCGTGAAGCATGTCGAGATCGAGCGCAAGTACGACGCCGCCGCCGATTTCACCGTCCCCGAGCTGTCCGCCTTGCCGGGGGTGGCGGGCGTCGGCGTTCCGGAGATCCACCGGCTGCACGCCACGTACTTCGACACCGCCGATCTGCGGCTGGCCGCGCACGGGATCACGCTGCGGCGGCGCCGCGGCGGGAGCGACGCGGGCTGGCATCTGAAGATCCCGGCCGGACCCGACAGCAAGAACGAGCTGCACGCGCCGCTCGGCCGGGCCCAGGTCGTGCCGGGCCGGCTGGCCGCGCTCGTCGCCGCGTACACGCGCGGCGAGCCGCTGCGGCCGGTCGCCACCCTGGAGACCGACCGCACGGTGTTCACGCTGCTGGACGCGGCGGGCGGGGTGCTCGCCGAGGTGGCCGACGACGCGGTGCTCGGACGGGTCCTGGCCGCCGAGGCCGAAACCGCCGCCGAGGCCGATGAGGCCGGCACCGGTGCCGGGGCGGGCGGCGACGCCTGGCGCGAGATCGAGGTCGAGCTGGCCGAGGGCGACCGCGACCTGCTGAAGGCGGCGGGCAAGCGGCTGCGCAAGGCCGGCGCGCGCCGGGCCGCGTCGTCGTCCAAGCTGGGCCGGCTGCTGAACGGCGAGATCGCGCGCCCCACGTCCAAGGAGATCGTGGAGCGGGCCCGGGTGAAGGTGGCCGCCGAGGAGATCGTGCCGACCGCCGGTGACGCCGTCGTCGCCTACCTCGCCGCGCAGGTGCAGGCGCTGCTCGCGTACGACCCGAAGGCGCGGCTGGCGGAGTTCGACGCCGTGCACCGGATGCGCGTGGCCACCCGCCGGATCCGCAGCGTCCTGCAGAGCTACCGGCCCCTCCTGGACCGGGAGAAGACCGATCCGCTGCGGCCGGAGCTGAAGTGGCTGGCGGACGCGCTCGGCGAGGTCCGCGACCTTGAGGTGCTGCGGATGCGCTTCACCGAACGGGTCGAGGGCCTGACCGGCATCGGGCAGCCCGCGTGGCTCGCGGAGCTGGCCCGCCAGGAGAGCGCCGCGTACCGGCGGCTCAACGCGACGCTGAAGGAGCCGCGCTACTACGCGCTGCTGGACGCTCTCGAAGCGCTGGTCGCGGACCCGCCGCTGACCAGGCGGGCCGGGCGCGCCGCGTCCGGTGAGCTGCCCCGGATGGTCGTCCGGGCGTGGGAACGGCTCGCGGCCTCGTACGACGCGATCGGGACCTCCGACGACCCCGAGATCGCGCGGCACGACACCCGCAAGGACGCCAAGCGGGCCCGGTACGCGGCGGAGGTCGCGGTCGCGGTGCTCGGTGAGCCCGCCACCCGGGTCGTCAGGAGCGCCAAGCGGCTGCAGGAGGTCCTCGGCGGCTACCAGGACGGCGTGATCGCCAGCGTGCACCTCAAGGGCGCCTCCGCCCGCGCCCGCGACACCGCCGACGCGTTCAGCCTGGGCGTCCTGTACGGCATCGAGCTGTGCGAAGCCGAAGCGGCCCTGGCCCGCCTGGAAGGCACCTGGGCGTCACTCCAGGCACCCGTGTTCGACTAACGCAGCGTTCGAGTAGCGGCTAGGGACAGTGGCGTTCGAGGGCGGCGATGGTCAGTGCGCCGCTCTCGGCGGCGGAGAGGTGTGCGACCCAGAACGATCCCTTGCGCAGCGACGGCTCGTCGGGCACCTTCTCGCCCAGCCGGCGGCACAGCCCGGTGATGAGCTCGGCCACGACCTCGCCGTGCGTGCAGATGATCGCGGGGACGCCGCCGTCGGCCAGCTCCAGGAGCCGGTCGCAGGCCCGCTCGGCGTCGGTCTCGCCGACGGTGAACGCGGCGTCGGTCGTGACGGTGGCGTCCATCGCGCGCGCGAACGGCAGCACGGTGTCGAGGCAGCGCGCGGTCGCCGAGCTGATGGGGCGGGACGGCCCGTACGCGCGCAGCAGCGCGGACAGCGTGACCGCCTCCGCACGGCCCTGCCCGTCCAGCGGGCGCAGTTCGTCGGGCTCGGTCCACTGCCCCTTCTCGCCGGCCGAGCCGTGCCGCAGGATCACCAGCGGCCAGGTGTGCGACGGCCCGGCGGCGAACTCGCGCAGCAGGTCGACGTCGTGCGGGTAGGAGAGCCGCTCCTCGGCCTCGGCGACCGTGAGCCAGTCGAGCCGGTCGACCTCGCCGTTCGGTACGGAGTGCTCGGTGGAGGGGGCGACGCAGTGGGCGGCCCAGTAGTCGATGCGCTTGGTCCGGTCGGCCATGGGATAGGTGACCGACGGCAGGCGGCGCCCCAGCCGGGCGACGATCCCGGCCTCCTCCTCGACCTCCCGGATGACCGCGCGCAGCACATGCTCGCCGCTGTCGACCTTGCCCTTGGGGAACGACCAGTCGTCGTACTTGGGCCGGTGGACCAGCGCCACCTCGGGCTCGCCGGGCCCCGCCCCGTCCCGCCACAGCACCGCGCCGGCCGCGCGGATCGGCCCGGGATCTCCCGCCGGGCCCGGATCAGCTCTCAACGGTCCTCCAGCGCCTGCTCTTGACCAGATGGCTCTGGATGTCGAGCAGCGGCTCGTCGGTCATCGCCGAACGGCGCGTCCAGGTGCCGTCGCCCTCCAGCCACCAGGTCTCGGTGCCGTCGTCCATCGCCAGGTCGAGCAGCTCCAGCAGCTGGGCGAGATGCCCCTTGTCGGCCACCCTGACCAGGGCCTCCACCCGCCGGTCGAGGTTGCGGTGCATGAGGTCGGCGCTGCCGAGCCAGACCTCCGGCTCGCCGCCGTTCTCGAACGCGAACACCCGGGAGTGCTCCAGGAAGCGGCCGAGGACGCTGCGGACCCGGATGGTCTCCGACAGGCCGGGGATGCCGGGCCGCAGCGCGCATATGCCGCGTACCCAGATGTCCACCGGCACGCCCTCCTGCGCGGCCCGGTAGAGCGCGTCGATGATGACCTCGTCGACCAGCGAGTTGCACTTGATCCGGATCCGGGCCGCACGCCCGGCGCGGCAGTGCTCGACCTCCTGCTCGATCCGTTCCACCAGGCCGGGCCGCAGGCTCTGCGGTGCCACCAGCAGGCGGGTGAACGTGCTCTGCCGGGAGTAGCCGGTCAGATGGTTGAACAGGGCGCTGACGTCTTCACCCACGGTGCGGTCGGCGGTCAGCAGCCCGAAGTCCTCGTAGAGCCGGGCGGTCTTGGGGTGGTAGTTGCCGGTGCCGATGTGGCAGTAGCGGCGCAGCGACCCGTCGGCCTCCTCCCGGACGACCAGGGCGAGCTTGCAGTGCGTCTTGAGCCCGACGAACCCGTACACCACGTGGCAGCCGGCCTGCTCCAGCTTGCGCGCCCAGGCGATGTTGGCCCGCTCGTCGAACCTGGCCTTCAACTCCACCACCACGACGACCTGCTTGCCCGCCTCGGCCGCGTCGATCAGCGCGTCGACGACCGGCGAGTCGCCGCTGGTCCGGTAGAGCGTCTGCTTGATCGCCAGGACGCGCGGATCGGTCGCCGCCTCCTCGATCAGCCGCTGCACGGTGGTGGTGAACGAGTCGTACGGGTGGTGCACCAGCACGTCGCGCTCGCGGATCGCGGCGAACAGGTCGGCGTCGTCCGGGAGCGCCTCCTTGGACGGGACGAACGGCGGGTACTTCAGCTCCGGCCGGTCGAGATCGGCGATGGCCGACAGTCCGGCCAGGTCGAGCGGGCCGTCCACCCGGTAGATCTGCCGCTCCTGCATGGCCAGCTCGGTGGTCAGCAGCTCCAGTACCCCGGGGGAGATCGAGTCCTCGACCTCCAGCCGGACCACCGGGCCGAACCGGCGGCGCAGCAGCTCGCGCTCCAGCGCCTGCAGCAGCCCCTCGCTGATGTCGTCGTCGATCTCCAGGTCCTGGTTGCGGGTGACCCGGAACGCGTGGTGCTCGAGGACCTCCATGCCCACGAACAGCTGGTCCAGATGCGCCGCGATCACGTCCTCCAGGGGCGTGAACCGGTGCGGAGAGGCCTCCAGGAAGCGGGGCAGCACCGGGGGCACCTTGACCCGCGCGAACATCGTGGCGTCGGTCTCAGGGTCGCGGACGATCACCGCGAGGTTGAGCGAGAGCCCGGAGATGTAGGGGAACGGGTGCGCGGAGTCGACCACCAGCGGGGTCAGCACCGGGTAGATCCGGTCGCGGAAGAGCCGGCGCATCCGTTCCCGCTCGGTCTCGGCCAGATCGGCCCAGCGCAGCAGCTCGACGCCCTCCTTGACGAGGGCCGGGCGCAGGTCGTCGCGGAAGCACGCGGCATGCCGCAGGGACAGCTCGCGGGCCACGGCGGCGGTGCGTTCCAGCACCTCGCGGGGCTGCCGGCCGCTGGCCGACTGGACCGCGAGGCCGGTGGCCATCCGGCGGGCCAGGCCCGCCACCCGCACCATGAAGAACTCGTCCAGGTTGGTGGCGAAGATCGACAGGAACCGCACGCGTTCCAGCAGCGGCAGCCGTGGATCCTCGGCCAGCTCCAGGACACGCTGGTTGAAGCGGAGCCAGCTCTCCTCGCGATCCAGGAACCGGCCGTCGGGCAGTGCTTCCGCACCGTGAGGGATATGTCCGGGAGTGACGCTCATAGAGGTAATAATCCCTGGTCCAGATGAACAGCGGTCGAACGACCATGACAGCGGTGTTTCCACCTTCGGTCAGACACGCGGATCATGCCCGCGGTTCCCAATGATCACTCCGGATCCGGGCGGGCCGGTGCCCGCCGCGTGGCCGGCCGGCCCGGCCACCGCCCCCGGCGGCCTCGCGGACCGCCGTGCCCGGCGCCTCTCTCGTCCAAATTTTAGCCTTTGCTTATATAAGCCAACACTGGAAAAATGGGGTCATGCACGCCTTCGACGTTCTCGGGGACCCGGTCCGGCGCCGGATCCTGGAGCTGCTCGCCGGCGGCGAGCGTGCCGCCGGGGAGATCAGCGCCGTGGTCCAGGAGGAGTTCGGCATCTCCCAGCCGGGCGTGTCGCAGCACCTGCGGGTCCTGCGCGAGAACGGCTTCACCGCGGTCCGGCCGGTGGGCACCCGCCGCCTGTACTCGGTGGACCCCGCCCCGCTGCGCGAGATCGACCAGTGGCTGGAGCGCTACCGCGGCTTCTGGAGCCAGCGGCTGGACGCGCTCGACACGGAGATCGCCCGCGGAAAACGGGAGCGCCGTACCGGCCGAACGGACGAGTGAACGCTCCCGTTCTTCGATAGCCACGGGTGACACGGATGAATTGTCAGACCCTTGGGGAATCATTCGTGGTATGAGCAGAGACTCCCATTCGGGGTTGCAGTGCCCGCACTGCCGCACGCATCTCGCGCTCGTGGCCGCGGCGGGCGGGCCCGAACCGGCGGCGGGTGATCCACCGGTCCCCGTTCGCGAACCAATACTCGTGCGCGAGGATTGGACCCCGCCACCGGTCGCCGAGGTACTGGCGGAATACGCGGGAAGATCCCTCGATACCGCCACCGCGTCGCGCGGCGCCGCCCGCGTCCGCGACAGCTTCAACCGGGCCCGCCAGGCCGCCGCGAAAAAGAAGGTGGAACAGCGGGCCGCGCAGCGATCGGCCCGCAGCGCTTGATCACTCCGAGGCCGTTGACGACCGGGCCCGCACCGCCGGGTGGCAGCGGACGGTTCAGGGAAGGACGCATCACGGAAGAGTGAACAGGCGTTGCAGCCCGCAACGCTCGATCAGCATCCTGACCTGCCTGGACGCGCGGGGCAGCAGCAATGTGCCGCCGCGTTCCCGCACTTTCTTGGCCGCATGGACCAGCACCGACAGTCCGGCGGAATCGCAGAAAGAGACGTCCCCGAGATCGATCGCGAGCCGGGGCCGATCTCGTGCCCCCAGCGCCTCATCGATGGCCCCGCGCAGGCTCGCCGCCCGTACGCAGTCGAGTTCTCCGCCGAAACGCAGTACCTGCCAGGGCGCCAGAACGATCCCGCCCGCGGGGACGGATTCCCCTCTCGATCGCATCGGCGCCGGCACCGCCCCCTGCGGCATCCAGAACCACTCCCTCCGCGTCGCCCCCGTGCATTCCCGAAGGCACCCCTCGTAACCCCCTTCCACTCAATAACTTCGGTCCCGCCCGTATCACCGGTCGGCGGCATTACCTCACCGCCAGGTAAGCAACAACGGCCTGGATCAGGCAGGGCCGGAGCGGCCGGGAGGGCCCCGCCGGTACCGATCCCGGGCTCATGGTCACTCTCGTGGAATCGAAAGGGGCCGGGCGAGAGCGATGCGGAGGGGGAGGTGCCGCGGCCGACGCGGTGTGTAACAGTGGAGAACATGGTCGCCACGCCGGGGCAGGGAGCCGCCGCTGAGTCGGCCGCCACGCTGGACGAGGCGGCGATCAGCTTGATGAACGTGTGGGCGCGCGCTCACCACGCCTCCGACGTGCCGATCCCGGCGACCCAGCTGCGGGCGCTCTTCGTCCTGGAGCAGGGGGCGGTCAACGTCAGCAGCCTGGCGACCGAGCTGGGCGCGCTGGTGTCCTCGGCCAGCCGGCTCTGCGACCGGCTGGAGGCCGGCGGGCTGCTGCTGCGCGATCCCGGCCGCGACCGACGTGAGGTCACGGTACGGCTGACCGCCGAGGGCCAGGCACTCCTGGACCGGCTCCGGCTGCGGCGCCGCGAAGAACTGGCGCGCGTGCTCGCCACGATGTCGTCCCCCGCGCGGGCCGCGCTGCTGTGGGGTCTCACCCAATTCCACGAAGCAGCATCGGCAGCCCCCGAAGGCAACGGCCGCACCTTCCCGATGCCGGCGTAGGCGGCCGGCATCGATACTGGTCTTAATCCCGTTAGTCCGCCAAAGACTTCTCAAAATGAACGATCGCGCCGTTCCGGTCAGCGCGATCTGAAATGTCCAGGTCCTCGGTGAACGCTCTCATGAGCTGGATCCCCCGTCCGCTCTCCGCGACCGGAAGGGGCCGGTGTCCCCGTTTCCAAACCGCCGCGTCACCGGACCCGCCGCCGTCGATGACGTCGATGACGCACTTCATCCCGTCGAACTGCGCGCGGACCTCGTACTCCTTGCTGGATTCCGCGTGCTGGATGACGTTCGCGCAGGCCTCGCCCAATGCCAGTGCGATGTCGGCACGTATATCGGAGGCCACTCCCAAACCCCGCAGCGATGCGTCGAGCGTATGTCGCACCAGTGGCGCGCTCTCCGCGTCCCGGGGCAAGGTCATCTCGATCACGACCTCCATGGCACCCTCCATTCCCCGTCTACGATCAAGGTTTCCCGATGGTGTCCGGAAGAAACCCTGTGCCGCTCTGGTGTGACCCACCACTCCCGTACCCAGGGGTCGCGGAAATGCCCTCGGCGCCGACCGCCCGGGCTCGCAAAATAATGGCTCAGGCCACGGGCCCGTCTTTCATCTCCTGAAAGGACCGCAGCGCGGCCGCTGCTGGGACGGGGCCGTACCGGGCACGGATGCGCCGTTGTGCGCGTGCCGGCACGCCTCCCGGACGGTCCGCCGGTGAGGCACGCGGGGGCGGGTGAGTTCTATCAGCCCGCTGATAAAGATCCTCGTCAATCCCTGTGTTCGCGGCACAGTACTCCGTGGGCGGCTCCGCGATAATCGGCCTTCTCCCGGCCATCCTTTCGCTCGTTCGCATGGACCCGTTCGCGCGGGTTCGAATGCGCCCGCCCGGGCCGCACGGTTCGCTGGAGGATCGGTGACGCAACACCCAGACCCCGCCCATGGTGACGATCGCCGCTTGGCCGACGACCTGCGGGCCCGGCGCCCCGGCGCGGTCGGGCACGTCTACAACGTGTACGGCCCGCACCTGTTCGAATACGCCGACGTCCTGCTCGGCGACCGTGAACTGGCCGTCGAATGCGTCCGCGCCGCGCTCACCACCGGCAGCGACGATCCGGGCGCCGTTCCTGGCCCAGACCGCTTCCGGGGCTGGCTGTACGCCCTCGTAAGGGACGAGTGCCTGGGCCGTCTCGGCGTCCGCCCCGAGGAACCGGTGAAGCACCTGGCCACCGTGGGAGCCGCCACCGGCCTGGAGCAGGAGGCCGTGACGCGGGCGCTCCGCCACAACGTCCCCATCCGGGAGTTCGCTCTCATGGTGAGCGGGCCGGGCCGTCCCGACGCCTCGGTGGAGTTCATGACGGCGGCGGCCCTGGAAGGTTCCCTGGAACGGGTCGTGCCGACGCCGGTCCCTCCCGCGCCCGAGCCGGAACGACCCGATGCGGCACGACCCGATGCGGCACGGTCGGAGCCGGACGCGGACGGGCATCTCGGCGCGCCGGTCGTCAGCGCGGTCGGCTCGGCTCCCACGCTTGCGAGCCGCAGTGCGGGGACGAACGCGAGCAGGGCGTCCGGAGCCGTCCAGCGGGCCGGAGCCGTGGCCCTCGGCCGCCTGCACCGCGCCAGGCTGACCGTCCTCGCCGCCGGTACGGCCGCGGCCGTCGTCCTCACCGGGCTCCTCGTCATCGCCCAGTCGCCTGACGACGGGCCTCCCCCGGCGGGGATCGCCGCGGCGCCCAGGACCAGTGCCCCGCCGCCGGCCCCCAGCCCGTCCAAGTCCCCCGAGGCCGAGAAGACGAAGAAGCCCGAGAAGAAGAAGCCGCGGAAGAAGGCCCGCCCCGCCGTGGCGAAACGCGGCCGCCTGGCGATCGGCGACTCCGGCTGCCGGGGGCTCGGCGTCGCGGGCCTCGGCGGCAGCTGCTCGGTCCGGCTCACCGCGCGCGGCGGCCCGGTGCGCTGGTCGGTCAGCTCCGTCGACGGGCGCGGCGTGTCGGCCTCGGGCGGCGGCTCGCTGGCCGCCGGGAAGTCGACGACGGTGACCGTGACCGTACGGCCGTCCATCGGCTGCTACGCCCGCGGCGGCGGCTCGGGCAGCGTCTCGTTCGCGCCGGGCGGCAGCGCCTCGGTCTCGTTCACCTGCTGGCGCCGCTGAGCCGCCGCCCTTCCTCGTTCCGTACGGGCCGTGCGGGTTCAGTCCTCCTTGGAGATCGGCACCCTGCCGCCCTCGTCCCTGTCGTCCCGGGCCGCCGTGGCTCCGTTGGCGGTGCTCGGGACGACGCCCAGCTCGAAGTCGCCGTCGTAGAGGTGGTGGCCGGCGATGACCGCCGACTCGACGGCCTCCTCGCCCCGTTCACCGCGCAGGATCAGCGGGTCGGTGCGCAGGTCGCGCATCAGCGCCACGCACATGAACGCCATCACGATCATGAACGGCACGGCCGCCAGGATGGTGAGATTCTTCAACCCGGTGAGCGCCGCGTCGCCACCGCCGCCCAGCAGCAGCATGATGGCGGCGACCGCACCGGTCAGCACACCCCAGACGACCACCACGACGCGGGTCGGCTCCAGCGTGCCGCGCTGCGACAGCGTGCCCATGACGATCGAGGCCGCGTCCGCTCCGGAGACGAAGAAGATGCCGACGAGGATCATGACCAGCAGCGTGGTGACGCCCGCGATCGGGTACTCGCGCAGCACCGCGAACAGCTGTCCCTCCGGCGTCGATTCGGGCGTCACCAGGTTGGCGCCCTCGGACTGCAGCCGCGTCGCCGTACCGCCGAACACCGCGAACCAGACCAGGCTGACGACGCTCGGGACCAGGATCACGCCGCCGACGAACTGCCGGATGGTACGGCCCCGGCTGATCCGGGCGATGAACATGCCGACGAACGGCGTCCAGGAGATCCACCACGCCCAGTAGAAGACCGACCAGTCCGCCAGCCAGGTGACGATGTTCTCGCCGGCCGTGGCCTCGGTACGGCCCGCCATCTGCGGCAGGTCCTCGACGAACGCGCCGAGCGAGGTGGGCAGCAGGTCCAGGATCTGTACGGTCGGGCCGAACGCGAAGATGAACAGCAGCAGGATCAGCGCCAGCACCATGTTGGTGTTGGACAGCCACTGGATGCCCTTGTCGATGCCGGAGACGGCGGAGGCGACGAACGCCAGCGTCAGCACGGCGATGATGAGGACCAGGACGCCGTTGCTCACCCCGTCCGACCAGCCGACCACCTCGGTACCGCTGCCGATCTGCAGCGCGCCCAGGCCGAGCGACGCGGCCGAGCCGAACAGCGTGGCGAAGATCGCCAGGATGTCGATCACCTTGCCGGCGCCGCCGTTGGCGCGCCGCTCGCCGATCAGCGGGGTGAACACCGCGCTGATCGTCTGCCGCCGGCCGCGGCGGAAGCAGCTGTAGGCGATCGCCAGCCCGACCACCGCGTAGATCGACCACGGATGCAGCGTCCAGTGGAACAGCGTGGTCGCCATCGAGGTCTCGATCTTGTCCGCGGTGGCGGTGTCGTACGTGCCGGGCGGCGGCTCGGCGTAGTGGGTGAGCGGCTCGTTCACCCCGTAGAACATCAGCCCGATGCCCATCCCCGCGCTGAACATCATCGCGACCCAGGACACGGTCCTGAACTCGGCCTCCTCGCCCTCCTTGCCGAGCGTGATCTTGCCGTACCGGCTGAACGCCAGCCACAGCGCGAACACCACGAACCCCGAGGCCGCGAGCACGAACGCCCAGCCGAAGTTGTGCATCGTGCCGGTCAGGAGCGAGGTGGACACGCTCTCCAGCGAGTCGGTGGCGAGGCCGCCCCAGACGACGAAGGCGAGGGTCAGCGCGGCCGTCACCCCGAAGACGACCCAGTCGGTCCGCGGCCGCGGCCTGCTCCGCGAACCGCCGGAGGTGCCCAGCACCTCCTCGTCGGTGTTCCGTCGGTCGGGTTTCACGTGTTCCTCCGGCATACTCCTCGTCCTTCTCCGGCTCCTGGCGCGGGAGGGCACGTGACCGTACGCGACCGCACGTGTCCAGCGGATGTGATCCTTATCCCCAATCGGCGGCCCATCGCACGTCCCGGCCGGAACGTTCCGAACCGGTACTCGTTTCCTCCCCGGCGCATTGCACGGTGGTGCCCGGACGGGCGGCGTACGCCACCGGACACCACGTCACCAGACTGGAATGAATTTGTCGCGATCAGGTAAACCTAGGGGCCCGTTCGAGCGTCGGGCAACACCCGGTTCACGCTCGGTCGCCGGCCGGTCGCCGGTCAGGGGCCGAGCAGCAGCCGCGCGATCGCCCGTTCCAGCCGGCCCAGCGCCAGCGAGTCGCCGGCGAATCCGCGCAGCGCGCTCAGCAGTTCCTGCAGGCCGCCCGGGTAGTCCAGGCAGGTCCGGATGATCTCGTACGTGTCGGAGCGCGCGTCCATCGAGCGCGGGATCACGGTCCTGATCTGCAGCGGCAGCGCGCTCACCACGCGCTCCCTGCTCCGCTCGGCCGCCATCTGCGGGATCTCCAGGGCGTGGTCGACCAGCTCGAACAGAATGTCGTTGGACGTCGCCTCGCCGCCCGGCAGCCAGGGGACGTCGTCCCGGTCCGGGACCCGGTGCGGCGACGGCACGACCGCACCGGAATTCGGGACGGCAGGCAGGCCCGTGTTCGGCAAGCCCGTGCCGGGTACGGATACCCAGGCGGTCGTCTGCGTCTCCTTCACCTCGACGTCGATCTGCCGGTAATCGCCCGGATCGACCAGTTCCCGCCCGTGCCTGACCACGTCGTCGTACACGCGCTGGGACACGATCAGCGCCAGGTCGGCACCCGAGTCCCGCAGCAGGTCCTTGAACGCGCCGGCGTCCAGGATCCGGAACGTGTGGTTCACGGCCTCCCCGACCAGGCCCGTACCGTCCCAGTGCGCCTCGCCGGTGTGGACGGCGACCCGCAGCCGCATCTGCGCCGCTTCGCTGGAGAACGCGTTGTGCCTCCGTACGGCGGCGCGCAGCCGGGTGACGACGGTGGTGATGAGCAGCGCGGTGTCGAAGTGCGGCGGGACGATGACCATCACGCCGTCGCCGCGGTCCTCGTGATGGCAGTCGTCCAGGGGGATCCCTTCGGCGGCGAAGCTCTCGGCCAGCCCGCCGTACAACGCCTTCCTGACGTGGGCGCGGACGTCGTCGGTACGTTTCCCGTCGCCGAACGCGGCGATGTCGCACACGAACTGCGAGCACAGGCCCGACGGGTGCCATCCCTCGCGAGCGGAACCTGACATGTCACCTCCCACACCGGGGCGGGCGCCGACCTCTTCGCTCATAGTGGCAGCAGTTCGATGTCGCATTCGAGTAGATCCCCGCCACCACCGGAACCGGCGGAACCGTTCGCGACGCGGTCGATCACGTCGCGGTTGTGGTCGCAGGCGAGCGTGTACGGGTGGTCCGGCCCGTGCCGGGCGCGGAAGTCGTCGGCCGTATGGGCGGAGAGTTCGTAGGCCGCGTCGAGTTCGCCGAGCAGGTAGAGGTCGTTCGCCAGGCCGTTCGTGCAGCACAGCGTGTAGTAATGCTCCGGTCCGGGATGCTCGCACAGCGCGGTCCAGGCCACCTGGTCGGTCTCCAGTGCCGTCTGTACGTCGCCCAGCGCGCGCAGGATGATGCCGAGACCGGCGGCGCAAGCGTGCGTGAGCGGGTGGTCGATTCCCAGCGTGTGGCGAAGCCCGTCCCAGGCCTCTTCGGCGAGGACCCGTCCCGGGCCTGGGTCACCGGCGGCCGTGCACGCCATGGCCGCGGTCATCCTGGCTGCAAGCGTCGCGGGGTGCTCCGGTCCGAACGCGGCGATATGAGCGTGCAGCGATTCGTCCGCCAGTTGGACGGCCTCCGCGACATCACCGGTCTTGCGTAGCGTCGCGGCGTGCTGCGTTCTCGCCTGAAGGACGAGGGCGTCGTCGGGCGGGAGCGATGCGCGCAGTTCGTCGAACGCGGCGTTCTGGCATCGCAGGGCCTCGTCGTACCGGCCGAGCCCGTGCAGGTCGCGCGCGAGGTGGTGACGCGTACGGAACACTTCGGCATCGCTGCGGGGAGTCCGGCGCTGGGCCCGTTGGAACGCGTCCAGGTCCACGGCGTACGCCTCATGGAACTTGCCGAGCAGGCACAGATCCGTCCCGACGTCGGCGGCGGCCAGCAGGGTGTTCGGGTCGTCGTCGCCGTAGCGCTGCCGCATCCGCCGCCAGATTTCGCTGTCGAAACGGTACGCCGCCTCGAACTCTCCCCGCAGCCTCAACTCATCACCACCGCCGTCGGCCGCGGGCAGGGGGCTCGGCTGGTCCGGGCCGAGTGCGCTCAGTGCCGTTGCCAGTACGCGCTGCGCCTCGGCGACCAGCGGGTCGTCCGGGCCGTACCGCTCCTGCCAGCGCGCGATGGCGGCCTGCGAGAGAAGGCGGCCGCCGTCGAACTCGCCGGAGGCACACAGGAAACGCGCCTGGTCCAGGACGATCCCGCGCGATTCCGCGCCGCCCGAGTCCGCACCGCCCGAGCCCTCCGCGTTTCCCGCGTCGATGATCTCTGAGGGGACGATGTGCGGGCGGATCAGCCCGCGTGCCTCCCACGTCGCCGGGTCGTCCGGGCCTCCGTCCGGCGTCGCGGCGGCCAGGAGCGCGTGCACGTCGTCGCGCAGCCGTCCGAGCGCATCGGCCGGCAGGCGGGCCCGTACCAGTGCACGGATCTCGGCCGGCACCCGGAGCGTGTCGGTGTCCTCGTCGAAACGGCCCGCACCGTACCGGCTGACGCACCGCATACCGGCCACGATGGCGGCGTCGTCCGTTCCGAGCAGCCACGCGGGCACCGGCGCGGAGCCGAGGAACGACCACAGGTCCAGCATTCCGGCGGCGACCGGCTGCTCCTCGCGGAGCCGATCGAGGTTGAGGCTCGCCGCCGTGGCGTGCGGGGCGCCGCCGTCCTCGGCCCGTTCCTCGAAGGCACGCACGTATTCGCCGAGGTCGCCCCCGGAGGCCGCGAGCCACCTGGCCGCCTGGTCGAGCGCGGGCGGCAGATCGCCGAGAAGCGCGGCGAGCCGGTCCGCCTCCGCGTCCAGGAGTCGCGGTACGCGGCGCCTGAGCAGCGCCACGCTCTCCGGACGCTCGAAGGCGCCCACCTCGATGGCCGTCGCCGTCCCTTCCCACCGCGGATCGTGCGAGGTGACCAGCACATCGCCCGACGCCGCCGGAGCGGGCATCAGCGGTACGAGCTCGGCGGGATCGCACGCGGCGTCGTACACGAGCAGCCAGCGGCCGAGCGGTACCCCGTCCCGCAGCGTACGCAGCACGCTGTCGGCGGTCAGGCGCATGTCGCCGCTTCCCGGCGTGCCCATGCGGCGCCCCAGCCCGGGCAGCGCGCGCAGCACCCGTTCCGCCGTCACCCGCATGTCGTCGCCCACCGGCGTCCCCAGCCGGCGGGCCAGGTCGCGCAGCGCCGCCCGTACCGACGCGGTGTCGGACGCCGGGATCCACCACACGAGGTCGTACTCGTCCGCATGCGCGTGGACGTACTCGACGGCGATCTCCGTCTTGCCCTCACAGCCCGGGCCCGGCCCGCTCGCGTGGGGCGGCAGCAGTACGGTGACCGCGCCGCGCAGCTCCTCCTCGACCGCCTCCATCAGCTCGCCGCGTCCGGTGAAATGCCGGTTGCGCGGTGGTACGCCGCCGCCCGCGAGGGACGGCGCGTCCCCGCGCGCCTCCGGTACGCGGCCGTTGCCCGTGCCGCGGAACCCGCTCGCCGGCAGTCCTTCGCCGGGCCGGGTGGCGGCGACCGTGATGCGTTCGGCGATCTCCCCGTACCGGCCACCGAGCCGCGTCAGGACCTGCGCCGCCACCTGCGCGAACGGCCGGTCGACGGGCAGGACGCCGGTGTCCTGCCGGACCGCGGCCAGCAGCGCGGGGAAGTCGAGCGACGAGCCGATCCTGTCGCGGATCGTGTCCCAGACCGCGCGGAGCACCTGCAGCGCCTCGTCCCGGCGCAGGCCCCCGAGCAGTACGTCCCGTACACCGTCGTGGAACTCGTACGCGACCTCGTCAGGTGTCCCGCCCTCGGCCGCGACGCGCAGCAGCCCGCCGAGGAAGACCTCGGCCAGGTGCGCTGGCGTCGACCGGGGCAGCATCGAGCGCTGGACCAGCCGCATGACCGGCAGCCGCAGCGGCGCGGCGGCCAGGTATCCGGCCAGCTCGAACGCCGTCGGTGAGGCCGAGGTACGGAACCGCAGCACCTGGGCCAGCGGGGAGATCTCCCCGGCGGGCGCGTCCGGCGGATCGCTCACCGGCACCTCCGGCAGCACGTCCGCCGCGACGCCCTCCGCGACGGGACGGCCGGTGAACAGCGCCGCTCCGGCGATCTCATGGCCCGAGCCGGCGATCATGCTCGCCCAGGGACGCAGCCAGCGCTCCTCCAGCTCCATGACCGGTACGGCCACACCGGGCGGGACCCGCGCGCCACGCTCCCGCATCCGTACCGTCAGGGCGGAATTGGCCGCTCCTGGAGCGGGCGCGCTCACCCGTACCAACTCCACCGCCGCACCGCACCGCCACCACAGCCGCTGCGGAAGCGGCTGGACGATCGCGACGGATCCGGAACGGCCCCACCGTTCCAGGAGCGCGGCGGCCCGGCCGTCCTGCCAGGCGGCTCCGATGCAGTCGCTCACGACGAGGACGATCCGGCGATGCGCGGGGCCACCCGGATCGTGCGTACCGCGTACCGTCCCGGTGGCCGGAGCCGATCCGGTACGCAGGACGAGGTTCTCGGAGTCGGTGTCGAGGTAACGGACCCGTACGTCGCGGAACGCCCCGAGCCGTTCCAGCAGGAGCCGCAACTCGTCGGCGGTACGGCGCCACAGTGCCATGGAGGCGGAGTCGTCCACGACGAGGACGAGCTCGAAACGCCGTTCGACGGCCGGACGCAACACCGGCTCCCAGAAGCCGGTATCAGCGAACCGGCGGGCCGTCTCGTCCTCGTCCAGGTACCCCGGCGTTGGGGACGGTACGGACATGCGCAGTGGTCGCAGCACTCGCGCGAGCCCAAGCGCGCGCGGGACGGCCGGAAGTGTCGGACTGCGGACGGGGAAGGACGTGGTGCCGTTCCTGTCCGCAAGGTAGAGGCCCGCCTGTGGCGCGGGCTCCGGCTCTCCCTGGGGCCGTTCGCCGGACGGAACGTCCCTGTCGGCTTCCTGCGCGGGAGTCGAGGGCGCGGGTCGTTCGTCGGTGGTGCCCGCGGACCCGGTCTCGCGGGCCTCCTGGCCAACGGCGGCGGATCCGGTCCCGGCCTCCTGCTCCGCCGGCACGCCATGCCCCGCACCGGCCGGGGGCAGGTGACCGGCGAGCCAGAGCGCGTCCGCCAGTTCCTCCACCGAGGGCGGCGGATCCAGTCCCCGCAGCGCCTCGATCAGCCGGGTGATCATCCCGGGCCCGTGCTGTCCAGCGGCCGCATGATCGCGTCCACCAGCTGCTCCAGCGTGGTCTCCGGCGGCCGGGCGCCCGAGGTGGCCAGGAAGATCGCGTTCAGCAGCTGGTCGGTGGCCAGATCGCCGCCGCGCCTGCGCCGGTCGAGGAACTCGTCGATCAGCGCCCGCCCGGTCTCGCCCGCCTCCGCGCCCAGATGCGCCGCGACGATGTCGGCCAGCCGGTCGCCGGACGGCGGCTCGATCGCCACCCGCACGCAGCGGCGCAGGAAGGCCGGCGGGAACTCGCGCTCGCCGTTGCTGGTGATGATCACGACCGGGAAGTCCGAGCAGCGCACCTGGCCGCGCCGGATCGCCGCCCGGCCCTCCTCGTCGGCGGTCATCACCTCGACCGGGCCCTCCTCGGGCAGCCGTTCCAGCTCCGGTACGCGGAACCGGCCCTCCTCCAGCACGTTCAGCAGGTCGTTGGGCAGATCGATGTCGCTCTTGTCGAGCTCGTCGATCAGCAGCACGCGGGGGCGCGGCCGGGGCAGCAGCGCGGTCCCCAGCGGTCCGAGCCGGATGTACCGCCCGATGTCGGGCACGGCCTCGCCCGCCGGGACGCTCTCGCGCCGCACGTTGGCCTCCTGCACCCGGCCGATCGCGTCATAGTCGTACAGTCCCTGCCCCAGCGTGGTCCGGCTGGAGATCGCCCAGTACAGGACCGGCCCGAGCCCCAGCTCGTAGGCGATGTTGTGCGCGAGCGTGGACTTGCCCGAGCCCGGCTTCCCGGTCACCAGCAGCGGGCGCCGCAGCAGCAGCGCGGCGTTGACCTTGTCGGCGACCTGCGCGTCCACCCGGTACGACACGGCCCGTTCAAGATCGACCGGGGGGCCGGCGGTCCACGCGTCGTGGTCGCCGAACCGCCGCCAGGGCGGGGGCGCGGGCAGCCGGTCGATGCCGTCGTGCGGCCCGCTGTTGCCCCGGTAGACGCGCCAGTCGCCGCCGGCCTGAAGGTCGGGTACGAGGTCGGGTGACACCATGGGGGCCTCCTGGGATCGCGATCAGGCGGGTGGTTTGAGCCGCACGTACGGCTCGGGGACGCGGTCGGCGTCGTCGAAGACCAGCGCGAGATGCAGCCCGAGATGCTCTTGCTCCTCGGGCTCGTGCCGCTCGTCCGGGCCGGGTTCGTCGGGGCCGGGTTCGTCGGGGTGCTGCGACAGCACCGCCTTGCGGCGCAGCTCGCGGACCTTCTGGGGGAGCGACAGCAGGTCGGAGTCGAGCAGGGCGCGGGCGTCCCGGGTGAAGCGGTCCGGGTCGCGGCCGTCCCGGCACCAGGCGACGATGGGGGCACCGGCCTGGAGCCCGACCCACAGCTCGTCGACGGTCTCGGGTTCCCCGCCGCGCGGCGGGAACGCCATGGCCAGCCCGACCGACGCGTGGTCCGACAGCAGCGTGAACAGCCGCTCGTCGTCGTACTCGCCCGGCGCGCCGACCCAGCGCACCGTCGCGTTCGCGGGATCGTCGCGCAGCCGCTCCCATTTGCGCCGCCAGTTGTGCCGCAGCGCTTGATGGCGCAGCCGGTCCAGGCTGCGCATCACCACCGGATACTCGATGCCCAGCCGGCGCGGCAGGCCGGCCACCGAGATCCTGAACTGGTCGAACGGCTGGTTCAGCAGCCCGCGCGGCAGCACGAACTCGATGGTCAGATCCGGGTTGTCCCGGCTCACCACCCGGCTGTCCTCGACCAGCAGCGCCTCCACCAGGGCCGGCAGCCGGCCGAGCGGCTGCGGCTCCTCGTCGCAGCGCAGCATGATCCCCGGCTCGCCGGCGAACTGCAGCCACGCGGTGACCAGGAACCGGTCGAAGTCCGCCCCGTCGGGCCGGCACTCGATGACCAGGTACGTGTCGCGTCCGCCCGCACCCGCCCCTGGGCCGAGCCCGGCGGGCAGCGGCTCGCCGCGCCGCAGCCGCCGCAGTCCTTCCAGGTCGAGCCCGAAGCGTTCGGCGACCCGGCTCGTCCATTCGGCCAGCGCGGTCGCCGTCGCCGGGGCTCCCTTGGCGTACTCGGCGAGATCGTTGACGAAGACCAGCAGCGGCGGCACGCCCGCCATGTCGAGCGGTGCCTCCTCCAGGCATGCGATGACATCCTGGACGCCGCGCACCGTACCGCCCAGCGGCGGGCCGACCGGGCCGACCGCGTGCCGGTAGAGCGCCGGAAGCGCACCGAAGTAGACCGCGTTCATGCCCTGGTTCTCCAGGGACAGCACCAGCTGGTACAGCTCGCGCCGCTCGGGCGGGCGCAGCAGCGGCTCGGGCAGCAGCTCCTCGACGACGGCGCGGGCGGCGAGCATCGGGCGGCTGCCCTGGTGGAAGTTCTCGACGGCCTCGACGAGCATGTGGACGCCGCCGGGATAGGCCAGGCAGGCATCGACCAGCTGCCACACGTCGTACAGGTCCTGCTCGTGCCGGACCAGCGGCAGCCGGTGCCCGAGGCCCCGTTCCAGCACCGAGATGCAGAGGTCACGGGTGGTACGCACGCGCATCCCGTCGATCCGCATCAGCGCGGTGACCAGCCGACTCATAGCATCGTCGTCCAGTGCCCTGGTCATCCTCCCATGCTCCGAAGTCTCCGTCCGTCAGCAGGCAGGACGGTCGGCTGCCCCGCCTCCACCGATCATCCGGGAGCGGCGAGCACCCTCCCGGGTGGTGACCGGATCTGGCCGCCGCCGCCCTCGGCCGGAACGCCCGTACTCCGGCGTTCCACCGGCATTAAGCCATACCTCGCGCATCCGGGTGGTGTCGCGAGACACAAAACGGAAACCCGTGCGGCGGTCGCGGCCGGCAGGACGGGCAGCGCGGGCGGCACGGATAAACCGGTCGGCGCGGGCAACGCAAAAGGCCCGGGTAACGCTGAGTGGACGTGCCGCGCAAGGCGCTCGGGTAACGCGGGCAGCGCTTGTGCCGCCCGCGGAAGCTCGGCGGCGGGCATGCCGAGGACGTCCTTCGCCCGGGCCGGATATGCGTGCCATGCGGAACCGGCGCGCGAATCCGGCCACTCGGAGGACGGCAATTGCCAGGCGACCACGATGAAGACGGCGGCCGCGGCGAACCGCGCGCGGCAGGTAAGGGAAAGGGACGGAAAGGTCAGGGAAGGGACCCGGGTGCCCGCCTGCAGGCGTCTGGCGACTCCTCGCAGCACGGGAATCGACACCGCCACCGCCAGCAGCCCCATGACCCAGGTGGCGAGCAGGGCGGTGGCGCCCGGGGACAGCTCGGCGATGATGTAGCCGCCGCTCAGGGCACCGAGCGGGACGGCCCCGCCGGTCACGAACCGGGTGATGCCGGTGATCTGTCCTTGCAGGTCACGCGGTACTTCGGCGCCCTTGTGGACCTCCAGCGCGACGTTCACATGGGCACCCATGACGCTGCACCCGCCCCAGGCGATCAGCCCGACCATCGGATGGTCGGCGACCGTCACCACCCCGACCAGGACCAGCCAGGTCCACACGCACCAGATGAGGATCGTCCGGGGGCGGCGCCTGCGCAACGACCGCGGCGCGATGGCCGCGCCGATCAGCCCGCCGACCCCCGAGGCGGCCAGGAAGAGCCCGGTCAGCGAACTGGAGATGCCGCGCTCCTCCGCCGAGACGACCAGGAGCAGGACGATCATCTGGAAGAAGAAGTTCGCGATGGCGCAGACGACGATGACCGTGGCGAGAAAGCGATCGCGGACCAGCAGCGCCAGCCCGTCCTTGACTTTTCCGTGTGCTTTCCTGGCACCCGGTTCGACGGTCAGCATAGAATGACCGAGGCCGGGATCACCGTTCCGGCGGTTGCGAATGCACAACCTTTTCCGGCTACTTCGCGAATGGCGCCTGCCGGCCCTGTAAAGCGGATCGAATTCGCCGGTACGCATCTTGGCCATCATGCGCAGCGAGAAGAAGGCCGTCAGCGCGTCGACGAGATAAGGCAGCAGATGCCCGGCACCGAACAGCAGGCCACCGAGCGGCCGGCCGACGAACTGCGCGATGTGGTGCCGCGCCTCGTGTTTCGCCATCGCCGAGCGGCGCCGGCCCGCATGCTCGGGGCCGGTGGCGCGGGCGGATTCGCCGGCCGTAAGGCCCTGTGTGCCCGGATGGCCGCCGTTCCGCGTTCGCTGTCCGGTATCGAGTTCCCGGTGCTGTTCTTGGGGATTCTGTCCGATTCCATAGACAATGTCGCGAATTGCCGCACTTTCTGCGATGCCGTAGAAGGCGGCGCACGTCCCGGCCACGGTGACCCCCAGCACCAGCAGCCAGGGCGGCCCGTCCAGCAGCCAGAACCCGAGCACGAACACGCCCGCCGCCAGGAACCGGACGGTCTGGCTGACCCACATGATCATCCGCCGGTCGGTGCGGTCCGCCAGCCAGCCCGCCGGCAGGTGGAACAGCAGGCCGGGCAGCGCGCTGGCGGCCGTCACCCAGCCGGCCGACACGGGCGATCCGTTCAGCGACAGGGCCAGCAGGGGGCTGGCCGTACCCGCGCCGATGGCACCGAACTGGGAGACCACCGAGCCGGTCCACAGCAACCTGAAGTCACGTTCCCAGGGAAGGCGTGACATCGGCTACTGCACTATCGCTTGAACGATGGACAAGTTCACCTGCCAGTAAGGTCCGCCAGGCCGGTGACGGTCACCCAGAAGTACGTTCAGTATTCGATCAACGCATCACCAACGGCGGCAATCCGCGGACCGATCGAACGGGCCGGTCGCAAAATTAAAGACCCGCGGCAGGCTGAGATTCGCTTTTGGCGCTCAGCCGGGCAACGGGTCGGGTGCCGCACGCACACGAGGCGCATGCTATCGAAGACTCCGGCCGCCCATGGCCGCTTGAGAAAACGGCACGCCGGATCGCGCCGCACCGCGCTCACCTATCGTCGGACGAACGGCACTCCGGGTCATCGCGCTTGTCGTGCGCCACTCGTTCGACCCCTGTGGTGGGCCCGTCGCCCGGCGGGTTCACACTTCCCACATCCCCCGGCCGCCGCTCTTCAATCGTCGTCATTCATGGTTTCGCGGCGGCCGTATCGGCAGATCGCATTCGACCGCCGGCGGATCGCCGAGGCAGTCCAGAAATCTGACATTCTGCACATCTTCGCTGGTCATCCAGTTCACTCGCGCACCGCGGCGAGTCAGGTCCCCTCGGACCGTTCGGGGCTCATCAGCCGGTGCGCCTCCTGGTGCAGCTGCGGAGGCAGCGGCGGGCGCCTGGCCGCGACCGCCCGCGCGGCGAGCCCGGCCGCCTCCTCCGCCTGCCCGCACAGCCGCCGGGTGCGCGCGATGCGGAGCAGCACCGGCCCGCTCTCGACGCCCGAGACCAACCCTTTGTCCGCATCGCGCCATCCGGCGACTCCGGGCGGGGCGCCATTGGGCACGGCGGGCCCCGCGCTCTCGGCTCCACCGGACCCCGCGCTCTCGGGCCCACCGGATCCCGCGCTCTCGGGCCCACCGGACCCGGCACTCTCGGGTCCGCCGAAGCCGGTGGTCGCGGGCGGGCCGCACGAGGTCTCCGCGAGCATCCACGCGGCACGTGTGGACGGACGGTCCATGTGGTCGATGCGGCGCAGGTCGCGCAGCGCCGGCTCCGCCTGCCCGAGATCGGCCAGGATCTCGCCCCGGGTGCGCAGCGCCTCCAGCGTGTCACCGTCGCGCATCAGCACCGCGTCGAGCACCGCGAGCGCCGCCCGGGACTGGCCGGCCTGCCAGAGCGCCTGGCTCAGCACCGTCTGCACGACCGGATCGTTGGGCGACCGGTTGGCGGCGATGCGCAACTCGCGGACGGCCTCGGCCGCGCTGTCGTTCATCAGGATCCTGGCGGAGGCCGCCAGGAGAAGGCCGACGGCCCGGGTGTCCTGGAGCACCTCGAAGAGGTTGGCCGCCTCGCTGTAGCACTCGGCGGCGGTCTCTGCCTGGTCGCGCTCGTACGCGATGTTGCCGAGCAGGCGCTTGGACTCCGCGAGCAGGCGCAGATCGTCCTTCCCGCAGGCGCGGATGACCCCTTCGGCATGCTGCCTGGCCAGTTCCGTGGCTCCGTCGCAGAGCGCGCGCTCGGCCACTCGCAGCCGTTCGGCCGGCGCGGGCCTGCGGACGGGTCCGAGCCGGTCGGCGAGCGCCCGGATCGCCTCGGTCATTCGCGGATGGTGCAGCTCGTACCGGCAGGTCCCGGAGCTGCGGTCGGCCCTGAGCAGATGCAGATCCTCCAGGGCCCGCAGCACCGCGCCGGGCATGTCCTCGGCCTCCTGGCTCTCGGAGCGCCCACCCCCACCCCCGCCCCCGCCGCCGGTCGTCGGCTCGGCGATCACCGGCTCGGCGAACGTCGTCCGGAACCATGCGGCGATCGCGGCCGGTGTCCTCCGATGGTCGGCCGCCACCGTCGCCAGCGCCTGCCCGCAGTACTCGGCCAGCACCCGGCCCACCTCAGCGGCGAACCCTTGCCCGTCGGCGTCCTCCCCAGCCGCGTCTTCCGCGCGCGCGCCGGCAACCGAGGTTTCGCCTGTGGACGCAGCGTCGGTGGGAGCTTCGACTGATTCAACTGATTCGGCTGAAAAATCGGCCCACAGGCGGGCGCATACCAGTTGCAGCAGGGCCGGGGAGACCGACGGGATGCGGCGCGCCTGGGGCGTCCAAGGGGTCCTGATCGTACGGAGCTCATCGACCAGCGATTCGGCGGTGTCGCGATCGACGCGGCGGCCCGTACCGTCGAACGGGCTCCGTACCGCCGCCACGGCTGCGTCGCGCTGTAAGGCGCCGAGCGGGTACGCGGCGCCGCCGCCGGCGGCCAGGCGGTGCGCGAGGTCGCGGACCTCCTCCAGATGCTCCTCGCGCACGGCGAGCAGGAGATGCAGGTTGGGCTCGGCGTCCATCGCCTCGGCCAGCTGGCCGAGGAACCGGCGGCGCTGGTGCCGGTGCGCGACCGTGTCGCGGATCAGCAGCTCGGCCTGGTCGATCGCGGCGAACGTCCGTACCGGCAGCCCGAACCGATCGTTGCTGCTGTGCCGGCGCAGGAAGTCCAGGATCGACCGGCCGGCGGTCTGGGGCGGCGACTCACCGGGATACCAGGACGAGAGCAGCGCCAGCGTGAACAGGTTCTGGTCGGGGAACGCGGCGGTCGGTACGTCGTTGCGGCGCCAGAGGAGGCCGAGCGGCAGCACGCGCTCGCCCCGGGACCGCAGCAGCGGCATCGCACCGGCGCGGATCAGCGAGGTCTTGCCGGCCCCGGCGCCGCCGTACAGCACCGTGAGCCGGTGGTCCCGCCACAGCCGGGCGACCTCCTGCGACTCGGTCCGGCGCCCGTGAAAGAGGTGATCGTCACCGATATCGAAGGGCCGGGTACCGACAAAGGGGGATGGACCTTCGGCTACGGAATTGTTGATCACCGGACGACCTCCGCGCGGGACCTCCCGGTCGGCGAACCGAAATACGGGAAGACTCTGGTCCGACCAGAGTAGTACGCCCTGGCTCGGTCACATCGTCATCGGCCGAACGAAGAATAATGATCACGAATGGCCGGCGGGCCGGCCGGCCGCTCCGGTCGCCAGGTCAGCCGCTGAGCTTGTTGTCGAAGCCGCTGCGGGGAGCGGACGGCGACCGCAGCGGATCCACCACCTCGGCCAGCGCCCACTTCAGGGCCGAGTCGGGACGCCCCGCCAGATGGGAGCCGGTGAGCTTGGTGATGTCGATCGGGCCGAGGTCGGCTCGTGGGTCGGTGACCTGCTGTGCCATGCGTTCTCCCGGTCTTCTGCAGGGCCGCCGGGGACGCCGGCGGTCATCGCGTACCTGATCACCTCGCGCCTTCGCGATGGCTGCCGCGGCGGACCGCGTCGAGGTGATTCTTTCACCGGTGACCACTTTCGTCCATATCCCGGTTAGGGATCACACACATTCCGACTTCGCATCCAGCCGAATCACGGAAGGGCAGGAAGATCGTGTCACGTGACGCAATTTCGGAGATCCGCGGCAAGTTTTCCGGGCTTCAGCGGATGACGGGGTTGTCCCCAAGGTAAGGACAACGGAAAATCGCAAAGGTCGAGGATGCGGGACTGACGCGGAGGTGTGTGCCGGATGACCAATCCACGCCCAGGTGCGGCTCGACCGGCCGGACGTGCTCCCGAGGTGTGGGGCAGGGTCCCGCAGCGCAACAAGAACTTCACCGGCCGGGCGGAACTGCTGAGCCAACTCCGGGCACGGATCGCCGGGCAGGTCACGGCGGTCGTCCCCCATGCCCTGCACGGACTCGGCGGTGTGGGTAAGACGCAAATGGCCGTGGAGTACGCCTACCGTTACCGGTCGGAGTACGAGGTGGTCTGGTGGATCCCCGCCGACCAGCCCGTCCTCGTCCGGTCCTCGCTGGCGAGCCTGGCCCCGCACCTCGGCCTGCCGCCCGCCACCGCCAGTGGCATCGAGGACGCCGCCAAGGCCGTGCTCGACGCGCTGCGCCGCGGCGACCCGTACGACCGATGGCTGCTGATCTTCGACAACGCCGACCAGCCCGAGGACCTGAGCGAGATCATCCCGCACGGCCCCGGCCATGTGCTGATCACCTCACGCAACCACCGCTGGGACGGGGTCGTCGACACGGTCGCGGTGGACGTGTTCTCCCGCGAGGAGAGCGTCGAGTTCCTCACCAGGCGGGTCCCGAAGGGCATCGGCGCCAAGGACGCCGGCCGGCTCGCGCACGAGCTGGGCGACCTCCCGCTGGCCCTGGAGCAGGCGGGGGCGCTGCAGTCCGAGACCGGCATGGGGGTCGCGGAGTACCTGCGGCTGCTGCGCGAGCGCGCGAGCCAGCTGCTCGCCGAGGGCAAGCCCACCGAGTACCCGGTGTCGATGACCGCCGCCTGGGGCCTGTCGGTGACCAGCCTGAACGAGAAGCTCCCCGACGCCGTCGACCTGCTCCGCTGCTGCGCGTTCTTCGGCCCCGAGCCGATCCCGCGCGACGCGTTCAGCCAGCCGCGGGTGAAACTCGGCCCGAGCCTCGCGCCGCTGATCGCCGACCCGATCCGGCTGAGCCGCGTGATCGGGGAGCTCGGCCGGTACGCGCTGGCCCGGCTCGACATCCCCGGCCGGACGATCCAGGTCCACCGGCTGATCCAGGCCCTGCTGCGCGAGGAGCTCCCGCCGGAGGAGCAGGAGCGGATGCGCGACGAGGTGCACCTGCTGCTGGCCGGGTACGCCCCCGCGGACCCGTACGAGCCCATCAACTGGCCGCGCTACTCCAGCCTGCTCGGGCACATCACGCCCGCCGGCGTCGGTACCAGCCGGAGCCCCGAGGCCCGCAGGCTGTGCCTCAACATCGTGCGCTACCTGTCCGCGTCCGGCGACTACGGCTCGGCCAAGGGACTGGTGGAGCAGTTCCTGGCCGACTGGATCGCCACCTCGAGCGGGGAGCATCCGGACGTCCTCGAACTGCGCCTCGAGCAGGCCAACATCATGCGCGAGCTGGGCCAGTACGAGCAGTCCGCCGAGCTGACCAGCGCCTCGATGCCGATCGCCGAGAAGGTGATGGGCGCCGACGACATCGTGACCCTGCGGTTCCTGCGCGGCGACGGCGCCGACCTGCGCGCCACCGGCGAGTTCCAGCGCGCCAGGGAACGTGATGAGGAACTGCTGCGGCGGTTCGAGGGCAAGTACGGTGCCGACGACCTGCGCACCATCCGTACGTCCAACAGCCTCGCACTGGACTACGGCCTGAGCAGTGACTACACCGGCTCAAAGAAACTGCTGCAAGAGGCGTACCAAGCCTGCCTGACCATTGAGACGGGCAGCACCGACAAGCTCACCCTGCTGAACGCCTGGAGCGGGCTCGCGCGCGCTGTCCGCCTGTGCGGCGACTACTCGGAAGCCTGCGACCTGGGCGAGGACGCCTACGCGTACAGCAAGGACGAGTTCGGCATCGAGCACAACTGGACGCTGCGCACGGCCAAGGACCTGTCCATCGCCTGGCGCCGCGTCGGAGACCTGGACCGGTCGCTCGAACTGGCCGAGGACGTACACGAACGCTGTGTCAGGCAGTTCAACCTCGAACACCCCGACACGCTCGCCGCCGCCATGTGCCTGGCCAACATCCTGCGTACCCGTGGCGACAGTGACGGCGCCATCGATCTGGCGGCCGACACCGTGCGGCGCTACCCGCGCGTGTACGGGGCCACCCATCCGTACAACCTCGGCTGCATGGGCAACCTCGCCATCATGCACCGTGTAAGGGACGACTGCCACACCGCAAGGAAACTGAACGAGCAGGCCCTGAACGGTCTGGAGCTCAAGCTCGGCCGCGACCACCACTACACGCTCACCGTGGCCACGAACCTGGCGAGCGACCTGGCGGCGCTGGGCGAGTACGACGACGCCTGCAAGCTAGGGCGCGGTACGTTGCGGCGCCTGCGCGTCGTCCTGGGTAAGGACCACCCGATGGCGCTCTCCTGCGCCGCCAATCTCACCGTCGATCTGTATGCCCTTGGTGAGGACGAGGAAGCCAGGACCCTCTTCGAGGAGACCAAGGCCGCGTACACCCGCACGCTTGGGCTCGACCACCCCGACGCGGTGGTCTTCCTAGAGGGACGTCACCTGGACGTCGACTTCGACCCGCCGCCCATCTAACCGTTCCGCAGGGCCTCTACGTCTGCGGACACGACTCCATGGATATGGGTGATGAGGCGGTAGAGGTCGTGGCAGTAGACCGACTCGTTGAGGAAGCCGCGCCCTGGACGGTACCGGTGCGCGTAGTGGCCGCCACCGCACACGCGCCGGATCTCGCACGCACGGCAGCGCGGCCCTAGGCCCCGGAGCCCGATCTGCCTGGCCACGATCGGCGGGAGCATCAGCGCGGTGTCGAACGCATCGCGCGAGACGTGCAGCGCCGTACCGGCCGCCCCCTCGAAGGTGGATTTGAGCGAGTCCACCTGCTCCATCTGGCCGTTGGTCTCCACCACCACCAGTGAGATCGGGGACAGCCCTACCGCCTCGCCGTAGGAGCGCCGGCCCAGAAGCAGCCGGATGATCTCGTTGAACATCCGGATGCGCGTCTCCCGTACCTCCGCCCCGTACCAGCGGTCGAACACGGCGATGAGCCAGTCGCCGTACGGCGTCGAGGCATCCGCCGGGCGCCCCGGAGGCGGGGTGTCCCAGTTGCCGTGCGGCAGCAGGAAGTCCACGGCGGGCGGATCGAACTCCAGCAGGGCCTCGTACGTCCTGACAGGGTCGTTGCGCAGCTCCACCGTGCTCAGCAGCCCGCCGAACAACCGCTTGTACCGCGGCCGGGTCAGCGCCTCGACGCCCGCCCGTACGGCCTGGTAGCTCCCGCCCCCATTGGCCCGCCGCCGATGCAGGTCGTGTCCCTCCTCGTCACCGTCCATGCTGACCCCCACCACGATGTCGAGTTCATCGAAGAGGTCGAGGAAGAACGAATCGAGCAGGACCCCGTTCGTCTGCACGCTCAGATCCACCTGGACATCGGGCATGGCGGCGCGCAATGTCGTCACGACGTACCGCAGATGCTCCACGCCTGCCAGCAGGGGCTCCCCGCCATGGAGCACCACGTCCACGCCGCTCAGCAGATTCGACTGAGCGTGCTCGGCGATCCGGCGCGCCACCAGGTCGACGATCGGCCGGCTCATCCGCCGCGGCTGGCGGCGCCATCCCTGGTCCGCCATCTCGTACATGTAGCAGTAGTCGCAGGCCAGGTTGCACCGGCTGTGCACCTTGACCACGAACTCCCGGAACGGCGTCGGCCGCCATCCCTGCTCCAGCAGGGCCCGGACGTCGAGCGTGTCCGGCCATTCCGCTCGGTCCTCGGCATCGATGGCCACGCTGGAACGACCTCCCCGGAATGAGATCCAGCGCGGCGCTGCGCGGAAAAGGATCCTCCGTCCGCTTATACACGCATTGTCAAGATCACTAAACCCGGTCGCGCACGATCGCCCAGCGTTCGTGATCTCGCCATACCCCGGCGATCCTGATCAGCCCCGGCGAGAACCCCTCCCGGCGCATCCCCACCCGCCGCGCCAATTGCAGCGACGCCGCGTTCTCCGGCTGGATATCGGCCTCCAGCCTGTGCAGCCCCAACCGCTCGAACCCGTGCCGTACGGCGAGCCCGACGCCCTCGGTCATGTAACCGCACCCCGCGTGCGGAACGAACGCCCCGTACCCGAGCACGCCCCGCTCGTACGACGACCGTTCGATCCGGCTGATACTCACGAACCCGGCGACGTCGTTTCGTACGCACACCAGGAAACCGACCGCGGTGATTCCGTCGAACCGAGCCAGATACTCGGCGAAACCCTCGACCGTCGTCGGCACGTACACCCAAGGGTGATGCAGCCCCTCAC
This sequence comes from Actinomadura sp. 9N407, assembly GCF_044326315.1. NCBI lineage: Bacteria > Bacillati > Actinomycetota > Actinomycetes > Streptosporangiales > Thermomonosporaceae > Actinomadura > Actinomadura sp. 9N407. The sequence goes on from NZ_JBIRAW010000045.1 coordinate 53,818, forward strand.
TGGCCTTCGCCAGCGCGATGAACTCATCCCTGTCCCCGGCCGATATCCGGCGCAGGAACACCGGACCGGCCGCCTCAGTCTCAATGCCCACCAAACGCAATGTACGGCGTTCACTCCGGTCCGAGAACATGAACCCGGGGCATCACGCCGTGATCGAGCCCGCCCGAACCTCCAGCCGTACGAGCCGTCCTACTCGTCGTTCCGCCGGCGCACCATCTCGGTGATCCAGATGGGCGCGAACGGGGACGTGCAGCCCGGGGAGGTCGGGTAGTCCTTGAGTACTTCCAGGCGCTCACCGATGCCGATCGCACGGGCGCGGTGCTCGGCGGACTCGATCCCGATCTGGGCCAGGCAGTGGTTCATCGCCCACTGCAGGCGTTCCGGGGCGTCCTTCATCTCCGCCTCGATGACGTCGAGCAGTCCAGCGAAATCGAGCCCCTCGGGCTTCTTCGCCACGCGTTCGGTGGTCAGCGCCCAGCCGGCACTCGCGACCACCGGATCCGGATCGGCGGACCAGGCCAGCCGCAGCTCCTCGAAGTGCGGGTTCTTCTTCACCACGTAGTTCACGAGCCAGTCGTGCACCTTGGGCGTGCGCGCATCGCGCACCATGGCGTCCAACTCGGCACGCTCGAACGCCTTGGGGCGGCAGATCAGGAGGGCCAGCAGCCTCGCCGCAGTGTCACCCGTCTCCCAGAGCCGGCACGCGAGTTCCTGCTGCGTCTTCAGCCGCTTCGCGACCGCGCGCAGCTTGCCGAGGTTCACACCGTGATCGTCACCGTGCCTCTCGTTCACCTCGCGTGCCCTGGGGTCCTCGAGCGCGGCCAGCTCGGCCATCACCTCGGCCACCGCCGTCTCGGTCAGCGTCGTCTCTGCCACCTCGGCCTCCTGTCCATCACGGTCGGAATTCAGGCTACGACGAAAGCCGGCGCCCTGCCGTACACCGACCGCGGCCACTCCCCTGGCGGCAGGCCGCCGCTTTGACACCTGCATCCACTAACCGCTATCTATACCTAACGGTTAGGAGGTGCTGGCATGCAGGACGCGGTATTGGCGATGCTCGCGAAGGAACCGTCGTACGGCTATGACCTGGACGTGCGGTTGCGGCGGGCTCTCGGGCCGCTGGGCGAGGCGATGAACGCGGGCCAGATCTACGTGACCCTGGGCCGGCTGGAGAAGGCGGGACTGGTCGCCTGCGAACGTGCGGACGGGCTGCCGGAACGGCCGGACCGCAAGATGTACGTACTGACGCCCGCCGGACAGCAGCGGGTCACCGCCTGGATGGCCGACGTGAGCTGGCCGAAACCGAACCTGGCGGAGTTCCACCTCAAACTCGCTGCGGCGGCCGCGGCCCGGCTCGCCGATCCGGTGGAGCTCGTGGACCTCCACCGCCGCGAGCTGATGCGACGCCTGCGTGACGCACAGCGCGCGGCGCTGGCCGAGCCCGAGGACTCGACCGTCGGCCTGCTGCTGGAAGGAGTCGCGCTGCGGCTGCAGGCGGACCTGCGCTGGCTGGCGGCCTGCGAGCGGATCTGGTCGAGAGACGAAAACCGAAGCTGAGGGTGCATGAACGAGTTCGACGATGTGCTGCAGGTCCGCGATCTGCACAAGGAGCACGGCCAAGGGCAGAGCCTGGTCCGCGCGGTCGATGGAGTCGACCTGGACGTACCGACGGGACAGATGCTGGCCGTGATGGGGCCCAGTGGCTGCGGGAAGTCCACACTGCTGCACCTGATGGGCGGCCTGGAGCGGCCCACCTACGGCGAAGTCCGGCTGGCCGGGCGGCGCATCGACAACGTGAGCGAGCGGGGCCTGGCCCGGATGCGGCGCCGGGCGGTGGGCTTCGTCTTCCAGGCCTTCCATCTGGTGGAGGAACTGTCCGCGGCGGAGAACGTGGAATTGCCCGCGCTGCTGGCCGGAAGCTCGCCACGTGCGGCCAGACGCCGCGCGGCCCACCTCCTGGAGCAGTTCGGCCTCGCCGACCGCGCCCGGCATCTGCCCTGGAAGCTGTCCGGGGGACAGCGCCAGCGCGTGGCCATCGCCCGTGCCATGGCCAACGAACCACTGGTCCTCCTTGCCGATGAGCCGACCGGGAACCTGGACACCGCGGCGACCCTCGATGTGCTCCGACTCTTCGAGGACCTGCGTTCCGCGGGGCAGACCCTGGTGGTCGTCACGCATGACGAGCGGGTCGCGGCCACCGCGGACCGGCTGGTCTCGATGCGCGACGGGATGTTCGTCGACGACACCCGGCTGGCAGTCCGCACCGGGCGGCTCGACGGCCTGATCAAGCTGGAGGACTGAACGCCGTGGGCCGCATCCTGCTCGTCGTCCGCCTCGTCCTGGCCGACGTACGCCGGCATCCCACCGAGGCGGTGATCCTCCTCGTCTCGGTCACCGCCGCCACCGCCATCCTGGGCCTGGCCGGATCACTGCACGGCGCGACCGAAACGCTGTACGGGCAGACGCGGGCGGCCACGGCCGGACCGGACGTGGTCGCGTTCTCACCCGGCACCAGCCGGACCACGATCACGGCCTTGAAGTCCTTGGAGCATGCGCCCGGGGTGATCGCGCACAGTGGACCGCACCGCCAGTACTACACGAAACTCACCGCGAACGGCTCGACGGGAGCCGCGCTGGCGCAGGTCACCGACACAGCGCCGGGCCCGATCGACCGTCCGCTGGTGACCTCGGGCAGTTGGGTGCGTCCCGGAGGCATCGTGGTCGAACGCGGCTTCGCCACCGCTCTGGACGCCGAAGTCGGCGACCACGTCACCATCGGCGGCCGCCGGCTTCCGATCGTCGGGATCGCCGTCACCGCGGCCGGCTCGGTCTACCCGTGGGCGCCGGGGATCGGCCCGGGCGGGGGGCCGAGCGACGGCGGTGGCCTGGTCTGGCTGACCGAACGGGATACCCGGACACTGGCATCGGCCGACATCCCGGTGACCTCCCTCATCTACCTGAAACTGCGGAATCCCGACACCGCCCGGTCACTGACGCAAGACCTCGCCAAGGCCCCGGCGTTCGAGGACACCTGGGTGAACTTCAAAACCTGGCGGCACATAGCCGACCAGGACACGGTCATGCTCAAGGACAGCCAGCCGATCCTGGTCGTCGGCAGCTGGCTGCTCGCCTTCCTGGCCGTCGGCGGCGTGGCCACGCTGGCCGCCGGACGTGCCGCCAAGCAGACCCACCGGGTCGGACTGCTCAAGGCCATCGGCGCCGCACCCGGCCTCATCGCCACCGTCCTGCTCGCCGAATACCTCACGCTGGCGCTGATCGCCGACGCGCTGGGGCTGCTCGTCGCACGGCTGATCGAGCCCGCCATCGTCAATCCCAGCGCCAGCCTGATCACCACCGCCACCGGGCCGACCGGCACCACCATCGCCATCACGACCATCGTCGCCCTGGCCGTGGCCGGCCTCACCACCCTCGGCCCGACCGTACGAGCCCTGCGCACCGAAACCGTCACCGCACTCGCCGACACCGCGCGTCTCCCCCAGCACCGGGCCCGCCTGACCAGACTGTCCGCGCTGCTCCCGACCCCACTCCTGCTCGGGCTACGCCTGATCGCCCGCCGGCCCGGCCGCGCGCTCCTGCACGCCTGCAGCACCGCGGTCACACTGAGCGCGATCACGGGCCTACTGGTGATCTACGCCCAACCCCTGAAGGGCTACCCGGGCTCCGCCATGGCGAACGATCTGCGAGACGCTCAGGCACGCCACGTCATCCTGGCCGTCGCCGCCGCACTGATCGTCCTCGCCGCCGTCAACACCCTCACCATCACCTGGACCACGGCACAAGAAGCCCGCCCCACCATGGCCATCGCACGCACGCTCGGGGCCACCCCCGGACAGATCACCGCCGGGCTGTCGGCCGCACAACTACTTCCGACCCTGCCCGGCGCCCTCGCCGGAATCCCCATGGGCCTCATCCTGTGCCTGCCGTTCAGCGCCGCGAACACGACCTGGCCCCCCGCGTGGCTACTCCTCACCGCCGCGCTCGCCGCCCTACCCGTAACAGCAGCACTCACCGCCGTACCCGCCCGAATCGCAGCCCGCCGTTCCGTGGCCCAAACCCTCAGCGCCGAAGCCGCGTGAGCACCTCGGCCCTTTCACACGGCCGCCTTCGGCCCGCTGGGACGAGCACCGTTCAGCGCCCCGGCAGCGTCGCGTGGGGAGGCGTGGGCTTGATGTCGATCATGGTGTTGGTGATCGCCCATCGTTCGTGATCGCGCCACGCTCCATCGATGTACAGCAGTTCGGGCGAGTCGCCCTCATGGCGAAAGCCGACTCGTCGGACCAGCTTGAGCGAGGCGTGGTTACCGGGCTGGATCTGAGCCTCGAGCCGGTGCAGCCGCAACTGTTCAAAGGCATAGCGCACCACCAGTGTGAGGCCCTCGGACATGTAGCCCTGACCGGCACTGGGAGCGAATGCAGCATAGGCAATGGATCCGGATTGGAATCGTCCCCGAATGATGCTGTTGATATTGACCACACCGGCGATGGCTCCACTACCGCGCTCACAGATCACCATCGACTCTTCGTCGGGCTGCTCGTATCGCGTGAGGTAAGCCTCGTACAACTCTGGTGTGGACGGCAAAGACATCCATGGCTGATGCAGTCCCATGCTGGCTTTCACCAGGCCGAGGAACTCATTTTGATCGGTCCTGGCCAGGTGGCGCAGGGTCACCCGGCGGGAAGGACTCGGTTGGTCGGCCATGAAGACATCGATCGGCGCATCTTTCACGGACGACACGGTACCGGCGCTTCGGAGTATGAGCCGCTTGTAGTCCGCTGTCTCGAACATGGCGGTCGGGCGAACCGGCGTGGCGGCACCGGAAGGGGCAGACCGCACGCCCCGGCGCGCGCGGGCGAGCATGCCCACTCGACTCGGTCGTGCCTCTGGCGGCGTCCCTCACCGAATCGCACGCGGAGATCCCGCGACCACCTGGAAGCGAATCACCGGCACCACTGCTGTGACGTGGGCCTCTGCAAATCCGCGCGAGCCAATGTCAGGGACGTGTTACTGTCTCCGGTGCTGTATAGCAACGTTTGCGACACAATGGCCAAGCATGCGACGTGATCCGGACATGCCTCGGCCGAAGTGGGCCGAACTGACCTGGGCGGCTTTACGCGGCCTGCTTGTGGGGATTGCCGCGTTGCTGGCCGCCGGAGCGCTCGCGGCCACCATCCTCATCGTGGGGGACTTTCCGGGCGACGACTGCCCAGGAGACGAATTCGGATGCGTCCCCGGCCTCGGGCCGGCGCTGCTCGCCGCATGGACGACACCCATTCTGTTCTCGGCTGTGGCCGCTGCGATGGCCGGCTTTCTCCGGCTGCCTGCTCCGGGCTGTTTCGCCGCTCCGGGGTGCCTGCTTCTCCTGTTGAACTTCTTCACCGTCTACGTCCTGATGGCCCTCGCCACCCTGAGCGAGATCGTCACCGCCTGGCCCTTGAACACCTTGATGCTCACCGTCCTGCTGGCCCCGTACCCGATCATGTCGGCCCTCGCCGCGCAAACGACCCGGGCCGCCGACGACGAACAAGCCACCGAAGGGTGACGAGTTCACCGCCCTCGTGCGGCGGCGACTGCTGGTATTGCCGTCCGTGCGACGCTCGAGAAATGCTCATCCGCGCGAACGGTGAGAAGCATTGAGAGACTTGTCCGTGCGGACGAATACTCAGGCTAGCGGGGGTCTGGGGTGGTGGAGCCCCCAGGTTCCCGTTCGGTCAATCGAGGGGTGTAGCGCCGTCGTGATACCACTGCACGCCGTTCCAGCGGCCGTGGGTGGCTAGGAAGTGAGTCACGATCTGCGGTATGTAGTGAATGGAAACAGTGTCGCGGTCGTCGTACGCATCGACCTGACCGTTGGCCAAGGCGTACCGCTCGGATGGGGCCGAGGGCGCCGCTGGATCGATGGCGTGGTGACCCACCTCATCAATGCCGGAGAACGCCGCCACGAAGGCACGAGCACCGCCGATCACCATGGCAAGCGCGGGTCCGTGTTCCTGGTCTGCCCACTGCCTGATCCAGATCTCACCCCGTCCGGTGTGGACCGCCTCCTGGACTGCGGCAAGGATCCGTTCCTCGGTGGGGTCCTTCACCGGATCGGCTTGCACGTCAACGATCCACACAACGGGTCTCCTTGCTTGGCACAGTGTCCAGCCTCCCCTGTCGAGGGCAGGCACGAGCTCAGGTGCTCGACGAGAACGGCTTCTCGCACAGAAACTCTCATTTCGGAGCGCTCAGCCGGCGTGCTGCATCGAACGGCGACGTCCTCGGCCGAACCTTCGATCCCTCTTAGACAAGTAGGAGCAAGGCAGTCCATAGCAACAAAATAGGCGCGAGGCCGGCAAGCATGACCCAGAGCCAGGCGAAAAAGTCCCGTCGACTACGCCGTACCGATCGGCGTCTGAGCGCGATGGCCGTCCACACGGAGAGCAACACGCCCATCGCCGTCGGTACGATCGAGAGATAATAAAGAATCGGGCCACCGAGAAAGAATGAAAGGATCGCGCTCAGCAGGATCCAGATACTCGGATGCGGTGGTGACTCAGGGCGACCGGCCTGACTGTTCGCGCTACCTTCCAAGCCGGCATTCACGTTTCTCCTCGTCGCCCAGGAGCACTGGCCTTCCGTACGACTCGCGGTCTTTTCGCCTGACACCTCAGCCATCGGCCCAATATTCGACCACTTCCGTGCCCACATCAACCGGTCCGGACGATACTCCCGTGCGAACGGCGTACCGTTTCGTGCGGGAGTGCCCTCCGGCGCGCTGGATACTGTCGTCCTTGCGGCGCGTCGGGTGCGCAACGCGGACAACTGATCAGAGCGTCTCGCCGTAGTGGTCTTCCTGATCCCGGTACCAGCGTTCTTCCGCATCCCTGGCGGCCCTGGCGGCGGCTATGCATCGCCTGCACGTGGCACGATCCATTTCGTCGTAGTTCACGCCTTGGGCAAAGGCCTGGTGACATAGCGGCATAGCAACGCCGTTCTTGACCTTGCCTGCCATGTGGACCACTTGCTCCGTCGACTCGCTCATGCCAAAGACGGTACGTCTACCCGGACGGGACGGGCACGGCGCTGCGGACCCTGCGGCACAGATGCAACCCGGCGAACTGGTCTCCTCGTCAGGTCAGGCCAAGCCCAGGCTGTACGAGCAGATCACCGCGTGACGTGCATGGTTGTCGTCTCAAGAGATGTGGTTGGGCCAGCTAGGAGACGGCTGCCCGATCTGGGTCTACGGGGTCGATTCCGGCCTGGTCGAAGAGTTGTTCCAACGCCTCGGTGCCATGCGTTCGGCGGAAGGCGATTTCTGAGGCGGTTACGGGCAGCAGCCACAGGAAGCGTGCTTGATGGCCGTTGGGAAGTGCGCAGCGTTCAAGCGCCGGTCCGTGGAGGTAGGTCAGGCTCACCAAGAAGCGGTCACTTCGCGGACCGGCGCGGTGAGGACGAACTCCCGGCGGCTCTCAGGCTGATCGGTATGAAGGGAGGCACCGACGGTCGTGTAGACCCAACTGCTGGCCTGCGGACCTGGGGCTACCTCAACGATGCGCAGGGCGGGCATAGAGCCTCGGTGCCCGTCCCCTAGGTCAGGACTCCGGGGGGACGTCCTGCTGGAACCAGTGTCCGCGTACGTGCTCCGCAGCGATGTGGAACGGGTGCTCCTGGTCGGTCATCTGCCGGAACAGGAACTCTGTGGCCGTGCACTCGAACCGGCTGCCCTGGTCGAGGCTGTCCACGGCGTAGACGGGCCACTGGTCGGGGTCGGGCCCCTCGGTGATCCAGAAGTAGGTCTCCTGGTGCTCGTTGTTCGACCAGGGGAGCAGCCCGCCCGGGGCAGGGAACGGCGGATGCTCGTCTCCGAAGGTCATGTCGTTGTCGGCGTGATATTCGGTGTGCCAGATCAGCTCCTTTGGGGGGAAGACACAGAAGAACCCGTTGAACATGCCGTCGCAGCCGAACGTCTCGACGAGCCGCTTGTAGTCGCTCGGCAGGGACGTGCCGACCCGCGACTCGACCGCCACCCAGTCGGGCGCGGGGACGGGTGAGGACGGTCCGCCCGTGATCGCGACCAGCCGCTGCACCCAGGACAGCTCCGCCGGCGGATCGATCGGTTCGGGGATGGTCCGCTCCGCGACGGCGACGACCAGACGGCCGTCCGCGTCCTGCCCGATCGCGACCGCCCGCATGCCGTGTGCCCAGGCCTGGTCCCAGAGGTGCTCGTCCGGGACGGCCATCGGCGGCTCGTCCCTCCAGTACATGCCGGGGTACCGGCTATCGAACTCGTCCTCTGGAGTGATGCCGCCGCCGTCAGAGACCAGCACGCAGGTGTGCCCGCCCGGATGCCCGGGCTGTTCGCACGTCAGGTCACCGGCCTCGGCTCCCATGAGGCGAGACACGGTCGCTATGAGCTCCTTGCGGTCCATGGGAAGCCACACAAGCACCTGCCACCGACATCACGCCACAGGCGGACGCATGCGCGGGCGCCTACGGCGGGGACTTATGCGGTCGGATTACCTGGCCTTTCTCGGTCGGGTGCGAGACCTGGTGCTTGCGCATCACTTGCGGATCGACAGGCCCGCCGGCACAGCCATGCCGAATGGCCGCATACAACTCTCGGTCTCGAACTGACGCGCCATCCGAGCCCCCTCACGAGAGGGACGTATCAGATACTCTCCACCGCAAGCCCCTGAGTGTTGCTAAAGCTCATCACACGACACTCCAGGGATCAGGAGTGTTGCCCAAACTCATCGACACACGTTGCCGCTACACGCGGACAGAACCACCACCAGCAACTGAGCGCTCGTCGACGGCGCTGCTCACGACCGCGTTCCGGATTTGGGCTTCGTGGTGGAGCGGTGACGGGAATCGAACCCGCGCTGTCAGCTTGGGAATCATTCGGATCCTGGCCGTCACGGCCGCTGACCTGGCGTTGCGGCGTGCCGCAAGTGACCGTGAATGGCCCTTGATCACCATGGCCAATCGCTCGCTAATCGTCCGTCGCCTACCGCCTGGCCTGCTGAACCTCTGAGTATCGTGGTTCGCCATCTTGCACGGACACCCTTACTCCGGAACGCTATGCCGACAGCTGCATCGAACCGCGGCCGTCCGCATTTCAGCTAGAACGACCGCCCTGCCCGGAGCAAGTCCGCCAAGGCTGGACGGTGTTCCAGGTGCGCCGGTGGTGGGCACTGGTGGCGGCCGTTGCTGTCACTCGCGCGGACGCTGACCTCGGGTCTTCAACCGCCGTACGTGGCGCTCGTGTTGTCCGGCTCGCCGTCGCTGTGCACGGTCGATGAGCAACGTACGCGGCTCGGCTGCCAACTCGTATAGCTCGACCTCGAACGGGTCGGCGTCGTACTCGATGAGCCGGGCCAAGGCTTCCCGGTCCTGCTCGACAGTGCCTCGCCGGCGCACTCCATCCCGCCAGACCTGCCCGCTTATCTCCACCGCGTCCACGTCTCGACGGTAGCTCAGGACGCGGCGGCCAGGGCACGGTGAGAACCACACGGGTCGCGAAGCGAGCAAATCCCGAGCGTGGGGACGGCCACGGCCTGGAGCACCGTATCCCGCTTGGGCTGAAAGACTGGAGACGTGAACGGTTCAGCGTGGGACGAGGTTCTCGCCGCCGTACAGGCGGCGCCCTATCCGGTCGAGATGTCGGCCCCGGACACTGAGCGTGCGGAGAGCTGCTTGGCAGAGTTGGGCATCACGACGAGATCGTGGCTCGGGGCCGTCGTCGCCCATACCGGTGGGATTCTCGTGGATCACGGCTGGTTGCGAGTGCTCGGCAGTGGCGGGGGCGGCCTTCCCGACATCGTGGCCCAAGCCGATCCGGCGTCACGCAGCCTCGTGGTGGGTTACGACGCATTGGGCGGTCAGTTCGCCTGGGTGCCGACTGCGCCGGGGTTGCCGCCCACGGTCCACTACTTCGGTCCGGACGATCTCGGCTGGCTGGACTTGGAACAAGGGTATGCCGATTGGCTGTACGCCGTGCTCGCCGGCTCGCTGACGCAGTTCTACAACACCCTGCGCTGGCCCGGCTGGGAGACTGAAGTCGCCGCGCTTGGACTGGACGAAGGCATCCACACCTGGCCGCCACCCTCAACCGTGGAAGGCAAGGACCTGTCCAAGGCATCACGGAAGGCTGTTCCCATGGCGGAGTTGGTCTCCTTTCATCATGAGATGGCACAGCAACTGGGCTAGGCCATCACCACCGACCGCACCTGAACCCTCACCGCTTCATCGCCGAGACAGACCAGGTCGGCTCACAGAGCAGAGCAACGCCCCCCTCACCGGAACGGACCAAGACCCAGGCTCCGGATCGCTCCCCTCCAACCCCCGGGGGCCTTTGCTGTCAAGCGGGTGACGGGAATCGAACCCGCGCTGCCAGCTTGGGAACCAAGCCGATCATGGCTGCTGTACCGGCTGAACCGCCGAGATACCTATCCTCAAGTGACCACTGTTGCCCCTTGATCACCCTGGCTAATCGCCCGCCGCCTCCCCGGCTGGCGCCCATCTCGCGAGCATGCTTTCCGGGGCCTGGGGCCGCAGGGCTATCCCTCCGTGCTCGCTCGACTACCGGACAAGCCACTCTGCGTGGCGCCGAAGTCCCGGAGTCATGCCAGTACGACTATGCGATTCAGTCCCACCAGACCACGATGGCCAGGTGCTTGTCTGCGGCCACAGTATAGAAATCGCGGAGCGCGTTGAAATGCCTGGTGATGTAGGGGCGCGGATCGCCGTGGAAGTCAGTGAGGACTCCGCGGATTGCGTCCTTCAACTTTCGAGGATTCGATGGAAGTGCAGAAAGAACACGGTCCATGTCGATGTCGCATAGTGCGGTTGCCAACGTGAGGACATCGGCTGGCTCCAGAGCCCTGGGCTGCTCCATAACCGAGTACGGATAATCACGGTATGCAGCATTGACCTCATCATCTCCATCGATCGCCCGCCGCAGGGCGGGCACGTTGCCGACACCAGCGTGTTCACACACACGGACCAGGGCGTTACCCGCCCAGTCCAGATCGAGGTGCTCCGATGCTGGGACCATCTCGAACGAGCAAAGTCTGTCCAGCTCAGCAACCGAGCGTCGACACTCAGAAAGCTGTCCGGGCATGATCCTGGCAAACTGCGTTGTGACCGCCATGCCCGAAGTCTCCACCCTTGGCCCGTAAACCATGCAATCCACCCCAGCCAAACTGTGGCGCTCATAGGGCTAAGGCATGGAGCGACTCATTACGAGTCCAACGAACAACATTCACACCCGCCCACAGACGTCCCCTGGCCTGCGGTCCAGCCCCCCACCGCCCGCCGGTTCCAACAACGTCCAGCCCCATCCATACCCGCCGTTAGCATCCGCGTCAGCACCCCTCGTCCGCGTTGCGCTCCTCGACGGCCTCTTCGTCAACAGGCCGTAGGCGCGCGCGTGCCGCATGGAGTCGTTCGCGGTAGTCCGGCATGAAGATCTGAGGCAGACGTGTCTCCAATTGGCCGAGCACGCTGGACAGCGCCATCCACTCACCACGGTCCTCAAAGATCGCCTCGACCTCCTTAGCGCTGACGTCGAGGACCAAGCGGTGAGCGAAGTCGTACAGGACGAACGCCTCGTCCGGCGAAAGCCGAATCATCTCGTCAGGCTCGGACATGAGCCGCAGGCTACGCGGTCACAGCCCTATGGCTCGGGAGACCGAGCCCTGATCCACGGCTGATGGGCTGGCGCCGTCAGGTCGCACAACACCACCTCGATGCGAACCACCGGCGCTCCTGCCCCGTCGCGCCCTCACCCAGCCCGCGACGTGCGCCACCGTAAGCCCGTGTAGCCGCTGTGAGGGGCTGTTGCTGCACGTCCGTGCTGTGCAGCAGATCTTCACGAGCAGCGCCTCGACTGTGGCCTCGCGCTCGCGCCCCGGCCCTGATCTCATAGATCTCCGTTCAGGACGGCGGCCGGCGGGAAGCTCCTACGTTCTACGCAGGCTCGTTGGGCCCTGATCGTTCACCGCTGTTGTTGATCAGTGGACCGCTCGTTCAATGCCCTGGCGATGCCGGCCAAGGTCCGAGCCTGCTGATGTGGGCGAGCGATCGTGCCGGCGAGGCGTTCGGCGTCGTCCGGGTCCACGTTGGCCAACGCCTCGGCGACCTTCTTCAGAGCGTTGGAATGGTGCACGGGTGTGGTGATGGTGGGAGCCAGCCGCTCGGCATCGACTGGATCCACCCAGGCCAGTACCTCGGCAATGATCTCCAGCACGTCGTCGGGATGGTGGCTGGTACGGCCGATGCGTTCGGCGTCAACGAGTAGCGCCTGTACCCACCGTGGATCCACCTCAGTGATCCCCTCCGGCTCGCGGGGGCTGCGAAGCCTCCGCTTCGGCACGTCCAGCCTCATATCGGGGATGGCGGCCCCCTCCTCTACCTTGGCCCCATGAATGAAGCTCAACCCACGGGTTCGCTGTCTGATGCCGAGTTCAGCACGTTCGTGCACCTGCTTCGGCGCTTCAGTGAGTACGAACTGGACCAGTTTCAGCTCTGGCGGCTGAAGACCACCAACGGCACGGTGTACATCAACTTTGGACGAATCCCTGTTGGCGCATCACCTCAGACTTACGACGACCTAGATGCCTGGTGTGCGGCACATACTGACTGATCCATTCCTGCCGGTAGGGTCTCCGCTGCGGCTTCATGGGCCCCTCCTGTGGGCGGGGGCGGCCGTGACCGGCTCTGCGCGGCGGGACCGGACGGAACAGGCCGCATGCCCGGCGCGCCGGGGCGGGCGGCCGCCGGCGGCGCGGAGCGGCGCCCTTGAAACCGTAATGAAGGTTCTCATCGGGGGCCGTTGGGGCCTGGTGGGTCCGCTGACTTGCTCCCGGGCCTCTTAGCAGTGGCGCCATGCTGCGCAACGTTCCACGTAGGCGGGCAGGTGCTAGGCCTCGAACTCTTCGGCTGACCAGTCATCTGGCTCGACATCGTCGGGCTTGCAGCCCTAGGCCCATCCGTGGCCCCTGTCAAGCAGCTCGATGCGCTCCAAGTCGTAGAGCGGGTTCTCGAAGGCGTCCACCACCCGCCACTCGCCGGGCGTGAGACCGGTCAGCAGATAACCGCAGGCGGTCATGAGGCGGCAGCTCATCAGGTCGATGGCGGCGCGGTGGATCATGGCTTCGGACCGGACCAGGCGGGCTTCGTAGTCGCGGCTCAGGCAGTGCAGCATCAGCCGGTCCAAGGAGCGCTCTGGGGATTCTGGTGAACTCTGCCGGTATCGGTGGCGTCACAGCGTTGAAAATCGATTTCTTGATCGTGGTGCCGTGAGGCGGCCGGTGGCCGGCCGGTCCCGCGGAAGAGCGGGGTGAGGGTTTCTTGGTGGATCGGTTGGAGCCGGGAGATCCGGAACGGATCGGGGAGTTCTGGCCGGCGGGGCGATTGGGCGCCGGCGGGCAGGGAGTGGTGTATGAGGCCTACGGCCCTGACGGGGGCCGGGTGGCGATCAAGGTGCTGCACGGGACGTCGGAATCGCCGCGGGAACTGGAGCGGATGGCGGCCGAGGCGCGTGCGGCGCAGCGGGTCGCCACGTTCTGCACCGCCCGGATCTTGCAGGTGCACCTGGAGCCGCCGCGACCCTACATCGTCAGTGAGTACATCGACGGGCTGAGCCTGCAGGAAACCGTCACGGGTGCGGGTGGACGGGTGCCGCGCCGGTTCGGCGGGGACGATCTGCACCGGCTGGGGATCGGGATCGCCACCGCGCTGGCGGCGATTCACCAGGCCAAGGTGGTGCACCGCGATCTCAAGCCCGGCAATGTGATGCTGGGGCCCGATGGTCCCCGGCTGATCGATTTCGGGATCGCGCGGGTGCTGGACACCGGCTCGGCCACCCAGGACGGCGGGCTGGTCGGGACGCTGCGGTACATGCCCCCGGAGGTGTACGCGGGGAAGGGGGCCGGTGCCGAGGCCGATGTGTTCGCCTGGGGCGCGATCATGGTGTTCGCGGCCACCGGCCGGCACGCCTTCACCGGCGTTGATCTGCCGCAGATCGCGTACCAGGTGCGGACCTGCGACCCCGATCTGTCCGCGCTGCCCGAGTCGCTGCGCGCGCTGGTAGCGGCGGCGCTGGACAAGGAGCTGCTGCGACGCCCTTCGGCGTCACAGATTTTGGCGGTGCTGACCGGTGACCCCCGTCAGGAGGCCGGTGATCTGCAGGACCTGGTCGATCGGGGCGCCGAACTCGCCGGGCCGCCTTCGGGGTGGGCGCCGGGTGACCCGGCGCTGGGCAAGCTCGCCGAGGACGCTTACACCGCTCTGCCCGCAGAGGAGCAGAACCTGGTCCCCGAGGTGTTCCTGCGCTGCCTGGTCCCCGGAGACCATGGAAGCTGGTCGGTACGTCAGGTACCGGTGGCGGAACTGTTCGACCGCCCCGACCGCGCCGAAGGGGAAGCGCTCGAGCGGGTGGTGCGTGCTTTCGCGCCCCTGCTGACCCTCACCGGCGAACCGGCACCCGACCAGACGCGAGACCGGATGCAGGAGCAGACCGGGCGGCGAGCAGGACGGCAGGTCGTACTGACCCGGCCGGCGGTGCTGCGGGCCTGGCTTCGGCTGCGGGACTGGGCCGAGAACCACCGGCAGGACCTGGCCGCCCACCACCGCGTCCGCGAGGCCGCCGGGGTCTGGGACGACCACGGACAGCGCCGCAGCGATGTGCTGACCGGCGCCCATTTCGACCAGGCCCTGCGCTGGATCACCACTGGGCACAAGCCGGCCCTCAACCGGGTCGAACGTGGCCTGCTGGATGCCAGTACCCGTGCCCAGACCATCCGCACCCGCCGCACCCGCACCATCGCCCCTGGTCCTCGCGGTCACCACGCTGCTGTCACTCACCGCCACCGGGTGGGCGGTCCAGGCACAACAGAACGCCGACCAGCAACGCGACAACGCCAACCGCCAGCGCGACTCCGTTGTCTCCCGCCAGTTCGTCACCCAAAGCCAGCAGTCCACCGACCCGGTGACATCGGCCCTGCTCGCCGCCGCGGCCTGGCGACTGCAGAAAAGTCCCGAAAGCCGCGCCGCCCTCATCAACGTCCTCGCCAAGCCCGACCGCGCCGCCCTCACCGGCCACAGCGGCGCCGCCCGGTCGACTGCGTTCAGCCCCGACGGCCGCACCCTGGCCACCAGCGGCGACGACGAGACGGCGCGGCTATGGGAAGTACGCAGCCGCCGCCAGATCGGCGCTCCCCTCACCGGCCACACCGGCATCGTCTGGTCGGTGGCCTTCAGCCCTGACGGCCGTACCTTGGCCACCAGCGGCGAGGACAAGACGGTGCGGTTGTGGGACGTGCGTAGCCGTCAGCAGATCGGCGCTCCCCTCACCGGCCACACCCGCTGGGTCCGCTCGGTGGCCTTCAGCCCCGATGGCAGCACCCTGGCCACCAGCGACCTCGTGACGGTGCGGCTATGGGACGTACGTGGCCACCGCCAGATCGGCGCACCTCTGGCCGGCGACACCGGCCTCATGCAGCCGGCGACCTTCAGCCCCGACGGCCGCACCCTGGCCGCCAGCGACGGCGTGAAGGTGCGGTTTTGGGACGTGCGCAGCCGCCGCCAGATCGGCGCTCCCCTCACCGGCCACACCAGCGGCTTCGGCTCGGTGACCTTCAGCTCCGACGGCCGCACCCTGGCCACCAGCGGCAACAACGAGACGGTGCGGCTGTGGAACGTACGCAGCCGCCGCCAGATCGGCCCCCCGCTGGCCGGCGGCGCCAGAATCGGGGAGTCGATGGCTTTCAGCCCTGACGGCCGTACCCTGGCGACCGGCGGCGGCGACCAGACGGTGCGGTTGTGGGACGTGCATAGCCGCCGCCAGATCGGCGCCCCGCTCACCGGCCACAGCAACACCGTCTGGTCGGTGGTCTTCAACACCGACGGCCGTACCTTGGCCAGCAGTGACCACACAGGCGCGGTGCGATTGTGGGATGTGCGAGCCCACCGCCAGATCGGCGCGCCTGTCACCGGCCACACCGACAACGTCATTTCGATGGCTTACCGGCCTGACGGCCGCACCCTCGCCACCGGCGGCGGCGACAAGACGGTGCGGCTGTGGGACGTGCGCAGCCGCCGCCAGTTCGGCGCCCCCCTCACCGGCCACGCCGACAGCGTCATCTCGATGGCATTCAGCCCCGACGGCCGCAGCCTGGCCACCGGCAGCCACGACAACACGGTGCGGCTGTGGGACGTGCAGAGCCGCCGCCAAATCGGCGCGCCCGTCACCGGCCATACCGACGGGGTCAGCTCCGTGGCCTTCAGCCCCGACGGGCGCACCCTGGCCACCGGCGGCGCCGACAGGACGGTGCGGTTGTGGGATGTGGGTAGCCGCCGGCAGATCGGCGCTCCCCTCACCGGCCACACCGAGTGGGGCAGCTCGATAGCCTTCAGCCCCGACGGCCGCACCCTGGCCACCGGCGATGGCCTGCTAGGAGGCGGCGGCGATAAGGCAGTGCGGCTGTGGGACGTCCGCAGCCGCCGCCAGATCGGCGCTCCCCTCACCGGCCACACCAACGGGGTCAGTTCCGTGGCCTTCAGCCCCGACGGCCGCACCCTGGCCACCGGCGGCGCCGACAAGACGGTGCGGCTGTGGGACGTGGGCGTCCGCCGCCAGATCGGCACCCCCCTCACCGGCCACACCAACATCGTCTGGTCGGCGGCCTTCAGCCCTGACGGCCGCACCCTGGCCAGCGGCGACAATGACGGGACAGCACGGTTGTGGGACGTGGGCGTCCGCCGCCAGATCGGCGCTCCCCTCACCGGCCACACCGTCGGGGTCCGCTCGGTGACCTTCAGCCCCGACGGGCGCACCCTGGCCACCGGCAGCGAGGACAAGACGGTGCGGCTGTGGGACGTGGCGATGCCCGCTGACCTTGTCGGCTCCGTCTGCGCAGCGGCCGGGCGCACACTGACACCTCAAGAATGGACCCAGTACGTGCCGACCGGACCCGAGTTCCGGAAGGTCTGCCCCTGACCAACGCCACAGAGACGATCGCGACTGCGAACCACTCTGAAGACCGTGCCCCCGCCCACTGGCGGACCGCTCGCCTCCGCCGCGAACGGCTCGCCCTCCTTCAGCTCAGGCGCTGGGTGCTCTCAAGCATCGCTCGGAGGTTCAATCAATACCAGCCGATCGCCTACAACGGGAGAGCATCTGATCCGTAGCAAGATCGGCACCACCCAGGACCGTCCACAGGCGTCCCCTGACCTGCCCGAGCCCCTCCCTCGCGTCCACCGTCGTCCAGCCCGATCCAGCGCCGTTGTCAGCACCCGCGTTAGCAGGCGGACCGTCCCGGAGGGTGCGCCCGCGCGAACGGCGAGACGGTGTGACAGACAGGTCCGCGCGCGAACGAATGCTCCGGCGCTGGGGGCTGCGAAGCCCCCGCTTCGGGCACGTCCAGCCATGATGCCCTCAGCAATGTCGTCGATGCGTTGTCGGAGCGGTCAGATATCTTCCGCAGGAGCATTGCGTACAGCGGATTAGAGGCCCTCGTGGGCGGATCTAATTGGGACTGCATAGTGCCATACAACATCGACGTCGCGGCAGCACTGGCGACGGCGCGGGAAATGACGTTCCGGGAGGGCGATTACCACTGGGTGCATGATGGTCGTTGGGGCTTGCCTGAGCGTCCGCGACCGAACTCGGTCGCGGAACTCTGGGCAGACCCCGTCGTGCAGGAGACCGGCACTCATTCAGTGCTGGATATCTGGGACGTTTGCGGTTCTGCCGAGGAGTCGGAGATCGCGGTGGCTGCTCCGCTGACGCAGCAGACCGCCCAACGACTCTTTGGAACCGACCGCCCGACCCGAGATGACTACCAACGTGCGCAAGGGGCGCCCTGGGATGTCGTAGAGGATCGTGGTTTCGGCTACTACGTCGTCCTCTACCGCGACAACGTTCCGGACGAGATCTCCTTCTTCGGAACCACGGGCGATTAAAAACCAGGCGGACGAGCGACGCGGCGCGCCGGGGCGGGCGGCCGCCGGCGGCGCGGAGCGGCGCCCTTGAAACCGTAATGAAAGTTCTGATCGGGGGCCGTTGGGGCCTGGTGGGTCCGCTGACTTGCTCCCGGGCCTCTTAGCAGTGGCGCCATGCTGCGCAACGTTCTACGTAGGCGGGTAGGTGCTAGGCATCGAACTCTTCACGAGCCCCTGAACGATCAAGGCCCAGTGTCAGGGATCATGTCCCTGACCTGGGCCTTCGTGGTGGAGCGGGTGACGGGAATCGAACCCGCGCTATCAGCTTGGGAACCATCGCGATCTTGCCCGTCATGGCGGCTGACCTGGCGTTCTCCCACGCCGCAAGTGACCGTGAGTACCCCTAAACGACCGCCCTTAATGGCACGGCCACCCAGCCCTGACCTGCGCAGCAAGGGACGTTCGCCAGAGCCACCAGCAGCCCGCCGACCGTCCGCTTTTCAGAAGTAGCACCCGTCCTCCCAACTGCGCCGTCCGCCGAGGCCGGACGGTGCTGGGCGTGTGCTGGTGCGTGGGGTTAGTGGCCGACGTTGCCGTCCTGGTTGCCGTCACCTACTCC
This sequence comes from Actinomadura sp. 9N407, assembly GCF_044326315.1. NCBI lineage: Bacteria > Bacillati > Actinomycetota > Actinomycetes > Streptosporangiales > Thermomonosporaceae > Actinomadura > Actinomadura sp. 9N407. Next base: position 72,383 of record NZ_JBIRAW010000045.1, read on the forward strand.
TACCCTGCGTTCACGATTCAGTACCGGGTGGGCCGATCGTGCGGCCTGCACGCCGTCATCGGGGGACAGTCGATGACGATCGGCGTCGCGCTCGATGAACTGCGGGCCTCCCGTATCTGCTCGGATTCGCGCCCTCCATTGCCCGGACCCGAACCACGCCCGGCCTCAGCGATCGTCACGACCTAAGCCAGTCATTCGGTCAAGAAAGTCGGGGGTTCGCACTTGCGGGTCACCACGGATTCCTCACCACGCTGGCGGCAGGGCGCATCAACCTGTCAGAGACGAAGCGCGATCCCGGGAGGATGCCATGACCGACGACATCGCACCTTTGAACATCATGATTGAAGCTCTCTTCAGGCGGGCGCGTCGGAGCCCGGCGGCATTACGAGCTTCTTCACTTACCCGCTCAGAGCGGTGATCGGCGCACCCGGTAGCGCAGGTGGAGCACCCGGTTGCCCTGGATCACCACGTGGGGGTCCTCCAGCAGCTGCTGTGCGTCGATCGACCCGAAGTAGCGCTTGCCGGACCCGAACACCACAGGCGCGACGTCCATGGCGACCTCGTCGACAAGCTCTGCGGCCAGAGCCTGGCCGCCGACGTCGCCTGCGGCGACCTCAACCGTTCGGTCACCCGCGAGCTCCTGCGCTTTGGCCATAGCGGCCTCGACTCCGTCGACGAAGTGGAACGGCGCCTCCGGGTACCAGCCTTCGGGCCTCGGCCGGTGCGACACGACGACCATGTGGTCGATCCCGCCCGGTGGCGTGCCGCCCCAGCCGTCGGTCATGTCGAAGACGTGGCGGCCGACGATCGTCACTCCGATCTGGTCCCAGTACGTCCGGGTGTGGTCGTAGGACGCCTGAGACACCTTCACGCCCCCGGCCTCGTCCAACGCAACGTCTCCGCTGGACATCCAGTCGAACAGCGGTCCGACCTGGTCATTCTCATCCGCGATGAAGCCGTCCACCGACACCGTGCTGTACATGACCACCTTGCCCATGGGCTCTCCTCTGCTTGGGAAGTGCCCATCCTGGCGTGTCGGGAGCTGTCGGCTCTTGTAAGAAATCAATCGGCCGGGAGCGGTCCGACATCGAGCGCATGGCCGGGATGTTCCCGCAGGAACCGCCGCCGGACGTCGACATACCGGGTCGGCGTAAGCCCCGTGAACGTCCGGAACTCGTGGCAGAAGTGAGCCTGGTCGAAGTAGCCGAAGCGGCCGGCGAGGTCGACCCAGTCGACCGGTCCGGCGGTGTCAACCGCGAGCACGGCGGCGGCGAAGCGGTAGGTGCGGGCGAGCCGCTTCGGGGTGACGCCGATGAGCTCCCTGAAGCGCTGTGCCAAATGGGTGCTGCTGACGCCGACCATCACGCTCAGGTCGCCGATCACCACCGCTCCCGTGGCCGCCGCGATGACGCTGCTCGTGTGGCGGACCAGCCCGAGGCCGGTGGTCTCGCAGAGCCGTCGCGTCAACTCGTCCTCCAGCAGCGTCAGCATCTCCTGCGGCCCGGCCACCGTGGTCAACCGGTCCCGCAGCTCAGCAGTGGCGGAACGACCCCACACCTGTTCCACCGTCACCGGCCGGTCGCACAGTTCGGCCGCAGGCATCGGCAGGAACGGCGCCAGTCCCCACGGCTTGAAGTGCACGCCGACCGACCGGGTCCCCGGCGGGTAGCCGAACTCGAGGGCGCGGGTGGGCATGGTGACCACGCAGCCATCGGCGTACTCGGCCGTATTGATGTCGGTGCCGGCGCGGATGCGGAACGACTCCCCGAGGTTAAGGATGAGCACCGCCGACGGCATCGGCGGCAACATCAGCCGGGGGTACGGCGGCGCACCCTCCAGGTAGTAGAGGTCGTCGATCAGCCCGTCCAGCGGCGGTCGCGGCACTCTGGACAGGTACTCCACGCGTCACAGCATCGCCGACGCACGGACGCGCCGCCAAGTCGTCGCACGCCGCCAGTCACGGAACCACGGCGGGCGCTTCACCTTGCCGCTCCAGGCTCGCGGCGTCCGTGCCGATCTGCAGCGACCACTTGGTGAGTTCGATCCCCGATCGGCTGTACTGCGTGATCGTGGCGGCGGCCTCGAGACGGCTGTCGAGCAGTTGGCCGTCCCGGGACGACCCGCGACACCAACCGGTCGGCCAGGACGGGACCGGCCCGGAGAGGCCGCATGCCCGGCCCGGACGGACCGGCGGCGGCGCGTAGCGGCGCCCTTGAAACCGTAATGAAGGTTCTCATCGGGGGCCGTTGAGGCCTGGTGGGTCCGCTGACTTGCTCCCGGGCCTCTTAGCAGTGGCGCCATGCTGCGCAACGTTCTACGCAGGCGGGTACGTGCTAGGCCTCGAACTCTTCACGAGCCCCTGAACGATCAAGGCCCAGCGTCGGGGATCATGTCCCTGGCCTGGGCCTTCGTGGTGGAGCGGGTGACGGGAATCGAACCCGCCCTATCAGCTTGGGAACCAAACCGATCACGCCTGTTAGGGCTGCTGACCTGGGCTCCAGCCCTCCCGCGAGTGACCACGATTGACCCCTGATCACCGCCCCTAGTTGCACGCTAATTGCACGGCGCCATCCCACTGACCTCGGCGAATCGGGCCACGTGCAACGTAAGACGTACCGCTCTCAGCTTCCCGTCCGCCTTCGTGTCGCGCTCCGCGCTACCGGGGGGGCCAGGGCGCGCGGTGCCGCGGCGTCCGTCGTCAATGGTGACGCTGGTCCCACGCACCCTTGATGCACGCCTTCGCGTACCGTACCAATCCGCATATGTTCCGGATCATGGTCCGGGCTGACATGATGATCTGTCATGGCCCCCTCTCCTCTCGAGCAAAACGCTGAGCTCTCGATCAGGTTGCCGATGTGGCAATGGCACATAATCGACGGCACGGCGGACAACCACATAAACACGCGGTATGAGAGCCCCGACTGGGAAGACATCAGGGCCATGGGGATGAGTGTCCGCGAAGCCGGCTGGGATCAGATCGCACACTGGACCCGAGGAGTCCCCGGGTCCGGATCCTGGCCACCGCGCGATGAGATCGTCACGGTGAAGCTGACACATGATCAATGGGCCTGGGTCGCCTCAGTGCTGGAATATTGGGCTCAAGTTTCCGAAGGCATGAACGATCTTGAGGGTGCAGCCCAAGATCGCGCTATCCGTGATCTTATCCAGTCGCAGCTAGCCCCATAGCGCAAGTTCGTGCAGCCACGATACCCAAGCTTCCTGGAGTCGGAGGCCCCCGCAGAGAGTGCACAAGTGCGTTTCTCCAGGAAGAACGCCCTCACAATCGGCACGTCTGGTGCGGTCGTTGCTGCCCTCGCTAGACGGTCTGCACTCGCCGGACCGCTGGGGCGAGGCTGCAAGGCCCGGTTACGTCCGCTAAGAACTGACTGTAAATCCGTCGGCTTAGCCTACCCAGGTTCGTACCCTGGACCCGCCACACCAGCAGAAACGGCCCCTGACCAGGGAAGTCCTGGTCAGGGGCCGTTCTCGTTCCTGACCGTGAGTCCCCCTGAGACACCGCCGTTCGCCGCCCCTCCGGGCACGCGTGGGGCACGGCGTAGGGCACTTCCGGGAGCCAAGGGAAGCCCGCTTGCACTCCATGCTGTGCTTGGTTCCAGCACATCAGGTGCGCGTGCCCTAACCGCTTGCTCAGCGTACTCAGCGCGGTCGGCATCTTTGCGGGTGTAAGGCAAGAGAAAATGGACGTCCTGATGGCCCGCACAACGCGCGGAGTCCTTTTCGTCATGTCGGCCACTTGTCCCGCCCCGTCACGTACGCTGGGGGTGTCCCGGAACGAGCAACCCGGGACACGGAATGTAACCCGGCATTCAGGAGATCCGGGCCCGATCTGGTGGGCCTGTAGGCGCGGGCGGCGATCGCCCGTCGCTAGTGTCCTGAGTCATTAGTTTGTTGTTACTCGGTAGGGTGTGGGGATGCCGAGCCCGAAGCTTGAGCCAGTGGTGTTGTCCGATGAGGAACGGTCGGCGCTGGCCGGCTGGGCCGGGCGGGGT
>NZ_JBIRAW010000046.1:0-75446 GCF_044326315.1 Actinomadura sp. 9N407
GCACGCAGATGATCATCGTGCGGGCGCTGTCGAGGAGGTTCTCGTCGGCGCTGGAGGTGAACCCGGCGGCGAGCATCTCGCCGACCTCGGGGTCGCCGACGTCGTCGATGTGGGAGTGGCCTGCGTTGAGGTTGTCGATGACGCGGGTGTCGCGGTCCAGTCCGCCGACGCGCAGTCCGGCCCGGCAGGCCTCGCGTGCCAGCGGGAGCCCGACATAGCCGAGCCCGACGACCACCAGATCCGTTCCGATCATTCCGGTGGCTCCCTTCTCGCGTTCTCTGCCATTGCGTCTAGGTCACCGCAGCGTTCTCAGTCGCTGCGTAGGCCTTCCGGTAGCGGGTGCTCACGGCTCGCCAGGTGCGTTCCGCGCTGACCCATTCCCGGGCCGCCTGTCCGATTTTTCGGCGCTCTTCGTGACTGTAAATCAGCTCGGCCAGAGAATTCGCCCATGCCTCCGGGTCTTCGGGAACTGTTAACGTGCCGGTCACGCCGGGTTTCACGATTTCGCGCAGAGCATTGACATCACTTGCTATTACTGGGATTCCCCCCGCCATCGCCTCGATCGGCTTGAGGGGCGTGACCAATTGGCAGACCCGGTCCGCCCTGCGGGGGACGGCGAACACATCGAGGAGTGCGTGATAGCGACGAACCGAGCCCATCGGCACCCGGCCGGTGAACACCACCCGGGCGCCGTCCTGGCCGCCGCCGTTCCGGCCGCCGAGCCGGGCGGCACCGCCCTGGCGGGCACTGTTCTGGCGGGCACTGTCCTTGCGGGCGCCGCCCTGGCCGGAACGGCGGTCGTCGACCGGCAGCCCGTGCCCGGCCGCGCGCCGCACCAGGGCGCCGGTCTCGGGCCCGTCGCCGACCAGCAGCAGCGTGACGGGCGTGCCGCCCTCGCGCAGCAGGGCCGCCGCGTCGATGAGCGTGTCGATGCCCTCGTAGCCGTAGAACGACGAGGTCAGCCCGATCACCGGCAGGTCCGGGTCGAGGCCCAGTTCGGCGCGGAGTTCGGCGGCGTCCGGCAGCGGTTCCAGGAACGCGCCGTCCACGCCGTTCGGGACCGTGATGATCTTCTCCGGATCGATGCCCCGGCCGGCGATCTCGGCGCGCATCGCCTCGCCCAGCGTGACGACGGCGTCCGCCTCGGCCATCCGGCGGGTCTCCAGCTCCCGGGTCAGCCGGTAGAAGTCATCGCCCTCCTGGTGTGCCGGGTCCCGCGACAGCCAGGAGTCCTCCAGGAAGCCGCGTACCTCGTACACCACCGGCAGCCCGTGCCGGCGGCCCAGTTCCAGCGCGACCGCCGCGTTCAGGTGGTTGCTCACCGCGTGCAGCACGCGCGGCCGTACCCGCTCCACCAGGCGCCCGGCCAGGTCGGCGCTCTTGCCGACGTCCCGCACCGGGTCCTTCGCCGGGAGCCAGGGGAGCAGCCGGTGGTACGGGACGCCGTCGACCTCCACGGCCGCCCGCGTGTCGCTCAGGCCCTGGCTGAGCGGGTAGCCGAGCCGGGTCACCACGTGGGTGTCGAAGCCCATCTCGCGCTGCGCCAGGGCGATCCGGTGCGTCCGTACGGTGTAGCCCGCGTTGGTGAGCGGCAGCGCGTTCGACACGAACTGCAGGACGCCGCCCTCGTCAGGCGCTCCCGTCCGGGAGGCCGTACGGGAACGTTCGCGAGGAGCCGCAGCGACGGCCAGCAGGGCGCGCAGATCGGTGGATTCGCGGGCCGGATCGCGGGGACGGGGGACCGCCAGGCGCGAGCCGCGCAGTGCGGCGCCGGGGCGGCCGGGTACGACCCGGGACAGCAGGCGCACGGCCAGCCGGGGCGCGCGCCCCGGATCGTCGCGGAGCTGCCGCCAGGTGAGTCCGAGCAGGTAGACGGGTTTTTTGAGCACGGCGGGCGAGCGTAGGCGACCCCGATGAACAGAAGGGAAATTGTGTTGGCGTCCATCGTGCACGTTCTGGGAGCCCGGCCGAACTTCGTGAAGGCGGCGCCGGTGATCGATGCGCTGCGGGCCCGGGGGGCCGCGCAGGCGGTCGTTCATACGGGGCAGCACTACGACGAGCGGATGTCGGAGATCTTCTTCCGCGAGCTCGGATTACCCGAACCCGACGTCAACCTCGGCGTCGGCTCGGGCAGCCACGCCGCCCAGACGGCCGCGCTGATGATCGGCCTGGAGGCGGAGTTCCTGGCCCGTACCCCTGATCTGATCGTGGTGTACGGCGACGTGAACTCGACGATCGCCGCCGCGCTGGTCGCGGCCAAACTGCACATCCCGGTCGCCCATGTCGAGGCCGGGCTGCGCAGCTTCGACATGACCATGCCCGAAGAGGTCAACCGCCGCCTCACCGACCAGCTCTCGGACCTGTGCCTGGTCACCAGCCCCGAGGCGATCGGCCACCTGGCCGCCGAAGGCGTCCCGACCGGCCGCACCCACCTGGTCGGCAACCCCATGATCGACACGCTGCTGAAGAACCTCGACCACTTCGACACCGCCGCCGTCCGCGCCGCCCACGGGCTGCCCGAGCGGTACGTGCTGGCCACCGTGCACCGGCCCGCCAACGTCGACGACCCCGCCACCGCCGCCGCCCTGGTCAAGCACCTGCACGGCGTCGCGGACCTGGCCGATCTGGTCATCCCCGTGCATCCGCGCGGCCGCGCCAACCTGATCGCCGCCGGCCTGGACACCCACCCCGGCGTCCACGTCCTGGAGCCCTTGGGCTACATCGACTTCCTGGCCGCCGTACGCGGCGCCGCCACCGTCGTCACCGACTCCGGCGGGCTACAGGAAGAGACCACCATCCTGGGCGTCCCGTGCCTGACCATCCGGCCCAACACCGAACGGCCCATCACCATCACCCACGGCACCAACCGCCTGGTCACCTTCGACGACCTCGTACCCCAAACCCGCAAAGCCCTGGAGACCGAGCGCGGGGAGGGGACGCGGAAGCCGCCGCTCTGGGACGGTGCCGCGGGCCCGCGCATCGCAGACGTGATCATGGAGTTCCTCGGTGAATGACCCATCGGCCGCGAAGGCCAACCGCCAGGCGGCGCGGCTGCGCGCCGCGCTCCGCGAGCGCGAGGGCCGCGTCCAGGAGCTGGAGCGGCGGATCATCGCGCTGGAGACCTCGACGACCGTGCAGTTCGGGCGGCTCGTCGCGGGCGCGGCGCGGGCTCCCAAGCAGCGGGGCGTGCGGCTGCCGCGTGAGCTGTACCGGCTGTGGAAGAAGCGGCACATCCCGGCGGTCGCGCCGACCGTACGGGAGAGCGACCGCGTCCAGCCGGACCGGTTGGACCGGCCCGAGGACCGGCTGCTGGTGTCCCAGCCGTACGACGGGCTGATCATCGCCGGGGTCCTCGGCCGGGACGCCGCCGCCCGGCTGGGCGAGCGGTCCCGGGTGATCTCGCTCCTCCCGCACGACGCCGCGATCGCGCTGGAGAAGGCCGACGCCGATCTGCTGGTCGTCGACGCGGCGGCCGGAGAGCCCGGCGGGCCCTGGGCCTACCTGGGCGTTCCCGGCATGTACGACCGTGACCGGGCACTGGACGAGGTACGCCGGCTCGCCCGGGAACGCGGTTTGCCGCTCGTCCTGTGGGGAGAGGCATCACCGCCGACCCTCGCCGCCCTGGATTGGGACGCCCGCGCCACCACGTTCAACCAGCTTCCAGCCCTTCTGGAGCCCGCAGCACCGTGAAAGGAACTTCCGTGCGACCACGCGCCCTCGTCTACGGCGACGTCGACCTCAACCTGATCGACGGTTCGGCGATCTGGGCCCAGGGGATGGTGCAGGCCGCGGCCAAGGCGGGCTGCGCGGTGACCCTGGTGCTCAAGGCGCCCGTACGGACCGGCCGGCTGGTCGATCCGCTGCGCGCCCTGCCCGGCGTGACCGTCCTCAGCCCGCATGCCGAGGGCCTGGTCGAGGGGGAGGCCGGGATGCAGCCCAAGCAGGCCGCCGCCGTGCTCGCCTCGATCGACGAGGCCGACCCGTTCGACCTCGTCGTCGTCCGGGGACGGCGCCTGGCGGGCAAGCTCGCCGCCGGGCCGCTGGCCGGGCGGATGTGGACGTATCTCACCGACGTCCCGCAGTCGGCGGGGGAGTTCGCCGGCTCGGCGAAGGGCGAGCTGCGGCGGATCGCCGACGCCTCCCGGGTGCTGCTGTGCCAGACCGAGGAGCTGCGCGGCTTCCTGGAGAGCGCCGTACCGGCCACGGCGGGCAAGAGCGTGCTGTTCCCGCCCGTGGTCGTCCTGCCGGACGGCATGACCGGACGGCCGGACGGGCCGCCGGAGGGACGGGCGCTGAAGCTCGTCTACACGGGCAAGTTCGCGCCCCGCTGGAACACCCGCGAGATGGCCTCGCTGCCCCGGCTGCTGGCACGGCGCGGTGTTGACGCCGAGCTGCACATGGTCGGCGACAAGATCCATGACGACCCGAAGGACCCCGGCTACGCCGAGCGGATGCGGACCGCGCTGGAGTCCGGCCAGGGGGTGGTCTGGCACGGCGGGCATCCGCGCGCGGAGGCGATGCGGCTCACCGCCGCCTGCGACGTGGGCCTGTCCTGGCGGGATCCGGAGATGGACGCCAGCCTGGAGCTGTCCACCAAGGTGCTGGAGTGCGGGACGCTGGGCGTGCCGGTGGTGCTCAACCGCACCCCGATGCACGAGCGGCTGCTCGGCACCGACTACCCGCTCTTCGCGGCCACCGAGGACGACGTGGTGGACGCCCTCACCCTGATCGGCAAGAACCCGGACGTCCACACGCTCGCGGTCGAGCGCTGCCGGGCCGCGGCGGCCGATTTCAGCCTGGAGGCCGCCGCCGAGCGCCTGCGCGGCTACCTCGGGCAGGCGTTCCCCGAGCCGTCCGACGCCGTACTGGAAGCAGCCCGCGCGGTCGCCGCCGCCCCGGCCCCGCAGGGGCGCAAGCTGCGGGTCGGTGTGGCCGGGCACGACCTGAAGTTCTTCAGCCGGCTGCTGGACTACCTGAGGTCGCGGCCCGACATGGAGGTACGGGTCGACCACTGGGCGGCGCTCAAGGTCCACGACCCCGAGCGCAGCCAGGAACTGGCCGACTGGGCGGATGTCGTCGTCTGCGAGTGGTGCGGCCCCAACGCCCTCTGGTACGCGGCGCACAAGCGGCCCGGGCAGCGGCTGCTCGTACGGCTGCACCGCTTCGAGCTGTACGCGGCGTGGCCCCGCCATCTCGACATCGACGCCGTCGACCAGGTCATCTGCGTCAGCCCGCACTACGCCGATCTCACCCGGGAGGTGACCGGCTGGCCGGCGGACAAGGTCGTCGTCGTCCCCAACTGGGTGGACGATCTCCAGCTCGACCGGCCCAAGCTCCCGGGCGCCGAGCACCATCTCGGGATGATCGGCATCGCGCCGTCCCGCAAGCGGCTCGACCTGGCCCTGGACGCCCTGGAGGAGCTGCGCCGAGAGGACCCGCGCTTCACGCTCTTCGTCAAGTCCAAGCTGCCGTGGGAGTACTGGTGGATCTGGGAGCGGGCGGACGAGCGCGCCCACTACGAGGAGGTCTTCCGGCGGATCCGCCGCTCGCCGCTGCTGGCGGGCGGGGTGGTGTTCGACGCGTACGGGCGGGACGTCGCGGCCTGGCTGCGCCGCATCGGCTTCGTGCTGTCGACCAGCGACGACGAGAGCTTCCACCTCGCCCCGGCCGAGGGAATGGCCTCCGGGGCCGTACCGGTGCTCCTTGGCTGGCCGGGCGCCGACAGCATCTACGACACCCGGTGGATCCACCAGGACGCGCCCGCGATGGCCGCCTCGATCGGCGCGACCGTACGGGACGGGCGCTGGCAGGACGAGCGCGCCCTCGCCCGGACGCAGGTACGCGGCGCGTACGCGCTCGACGAGGTGTGCCGCCAGTGGACCGACCTGCTGGCCGGGGACCTGGCACCGCCCGTCCCGGCCGTGTGAGCGAAGCACCGGCCGCGCGGCGCGCGCCGCGCGCACGGCGCTCTCGGTAGGCTCTGCGGGTGATTCCCCGTCCCCGGTTGCACCGCTCCATCAGGCGTGCGGTGGGGCGGCGTGCGGCGGGACGGTTCGCGGCCGCGCACGCCCTGTTCGCCGCGGTGCTCGCCGGAGCCGTCGCGATCCGGGTGATCGCGGCGCGCGGCTACCCGGCGCCGCTGTGGTCCGGTGACTCCCACGGCTACCTGGACGCCGCCCTCCAGTTCCGGCCGCACATCGGGCGTCCCAGCGCCTACTCGATCTTCCTGCGGGCGCTGGAGCCGTTCCAGAGCTTCTCCGTCGTGCTGCTCGTCCAGGCCGCGCTCGGGGTGGCGGCCGGGATCATGGTGTACGCGCTGGTCTGGCGGGCCGCCCGCCGCGCCTGGCCGCGCCGGCTCTGGGTCCCCGGCCTGCTCGCCGCCCCGGCCGCCGTTCCGGTGCTGTACGACGGCAACCTGATCCAGGCCGAGCACATGATGCTGGCCGACAGCCTGTTCGTGTTCCTGCTGGTCGCCGCCGTCACCGTGGTGCTGTGGCGGGACGAGGCGTCCTGGTGGGCGGGCGCGGCGGCCGGCCTGCTCGTCGCGTCCGCCGCCCTCACCCGGCTGGCCGGGCTGCCGTTCATCGCGCTGATCGTGCTGGCGCTGCTGCTGCGCTGGTCGGGCTGGCGGCGCACGCTCGCGGCCGTGGCGGCGGCGGTGGTGACGTTCACGGTCCCGTTCGCGGCGTACATGAACTGGTACCAGGGGCACTGGGACGCCTTCGCGATCACCAAGGCCGACAGCGTCTGGCTGTACGGGCGGACCGCCGCCTTCGCCGACTGCGCCAAGCTCGACCCGCCGCCCGAACTGGTCGTCATGTGCCCGAAGCCCCCGTCCGACCCCCGGATCGCGCCCGCGTTCCGCGTCCTGTGGACCGACGACTCGCCGTTCAACTCCATCCCCGGCGGCATCTACGGCGACGAGGGCAACGAGAGGGCCGGAAGGTTCGCCGACCTGGCGATCCAGAAGCAGTTCGGCGACTACGTGGGCGTGGTCGTCCGCGACACGCTGCGGGCGTTCGGAACGGGCCGCGATCCGTACCCGACGCCCTGGACCGCCGCCAACCTCAGCTTTCCGGTCGGGGAGGTCTGGGCGGACGAGCAGCTGCTCCTCGCCGAGAAGTACGGCCCGGACGGCCGCGTCAGTGTCGTCGACCCGTACGCCACCTGGATCCGCGACTACCAGGACCGCTGGTTCCTCCCGGGACCGGTGCTGGGCGGCCTGCTCGCGGTGGGGCTGGTGGGCATCCTGATCCGGCTGCGGCCGCGCTGCCGCTTCGGCGGGGCCCCGCTGCTGCCGTGGGCGCTGGGCGCGGCGCTGCTGGTGATCCCGGCCGCGACGGCCGACTTCGACTACCGCTACGTCCCGCCGGCGATCCCGTTCGCGGCCCTGGCCGCCGCGCTGGCGATCGTTCCCGGGAGGCGCGAGGGCCGGCCCGCTCCGGTCCCGGCCGAGCCTGCCGAGACCGAGGAGTCCGCTGGAGAGGCCGCTGAGCTCCTTGAGCCCGCGGTGATTGCGGAGGCGAAGGAGCCTTCCTCAAGTACGTGATCCTTCTTCCTCCCGACAGGTGAACTTCCGGCCGGTCTGGAGCGTCCTCCTCACGTCTCGGGTACGTGACCCACATGAGTGGGGAAATACGCCCCCTTGTCGCAGAAATCGGGGAATGGAGCTCATGGGGACGCCCAAGGTCAGTGTCATCGTGCCCGTGCACAACGGCCGGTCGACGCTGGAGCGCACCATCCGTTCCGTGCTCGACCAGAGCCTGCCGCCCGACCAGGTCGAGATCATCGCGGTCGACGACGGCTCGACCGACGGCAGCGGGGAGGAGCTGGACCGGCTGGCGGCGGGGCGCCGCGGGTTCACGGTCGTCCACCAGGAGGCGTCCGGCGGTCCCGGCCGGCCGCGCAACGTCGGGATCGAGCGGGCCACCGGCGAGTACGTCTTCTTCCTCGACGCCGACGACCATCTCGCGCCCGAGGCGCTGGAACGCTGCTGCGCGATGGCCGACGCCAACGAGACCGACGTGGTGGTGCCCAAGTACGTCGGGGTCGGCCGCAAGGTCAACCCGTACCTCTTCCGCGAGACCGTGGAGTCCACCACGATCTACGACGCGGTCCCCAACCTCTACGGCAGCATCACCGCGCTGAAGCTCTACCGGCGCGGCCTGCTGGACCGGCACCACATCCGCTTCCCCGAGGGCATGCTGTCGGGCGAGGACCAGATCTTCGCCGTACGGGCGTACTTCGAGGCCAAGGGCGTGTCCGTCCTGGCCGACTACGACTGCTACTACTGGGTCGAGCGCAATGACGGCACCAGCGCGCTCCAGCGCGGCGGGGCACCGGCCGAGACGTACTTCCCGGAGATCAAGCGGCTGATGGCGTTCGTGGCCGAGCGGACGGGGCCTGGCCCGGTCCGTGACCGGCTGCTGCGCCGCCATTTCGCGATCGAGGTGTTCTCCCGCTTCGACCCGCGCTACCAGGCGTTCTCCGAGGACGAGCGGCGCGCCACCCGGGACGCGGCGCGCGAGCTCGCCGGGGCCTGGAGCAACCCGGAGATCATGGCGGCGCTGTCCCCCTACAGCCGGGTCCTCGACCACGCGCTGCGGCACGGCCTGGACGATCTGGTCGACGAGGCGGCGCGGCGGCACGCGGTGGACCCGCCGCCGATCGTGGTGGACGGGGATCGCGCGTACCTGGCCTATCCCGGGTTCCGCGACCCGGAGCTCGCCATCCCCGACGACGTCTTCGAGGTCCACGGGCCGCTCGGCTGGCGGCGCAGGCTCACCGGGCTGGAGTGGCGGGACGGCCGCCTGCTGGTACGCGGCTACGCGTTCGTCGACGGCGTCGGGGACGGCGAGCAGAGCGAGGAGCTGGTCCTGCGGCGGCGGCCGGACGGTGCGGAGTACCGCATCCCGTTCCGCCGGGCGACTCCATCCACTGAAGGGCCCGCTGAGGGCAGGAAGAATCCCGAGCTGGTCGCCGAGATCGACTTCGGCGCGGCCGGGCCGGCGCCCGGCCGGTGGGACGCCTGGGTCGTGGTCACGATCCAGCGGCTGACGCACGAGGGGCGGCTGGTCGCGGCCCAGGGCGTGCGGTCGCCGGGCGGGCGGATCGCGATGGTCAGGACCGGCCGGCCGCTCGTGACGCCGTACCTCACCAGCGGTATCGGCGCGCTCGCGCTGCACGTGGGAGGCCGTGGCGGGCAGCCGGCCCCGGCCGAGCCCGCCGAGCCGGCGCGGCGGCCGTCGGGGACGCTGCGGCTGGAGACCGTGCTCGCGACGGCCCTGCCGGACGATGGCACCGCGGTGAGCGTGCGAGCCCTGCTGCGGCACCGGGAGACCGGCGAGACGCGGGCGGCGGAGGCCACGGTCGAGCGGCGGCCCGAGAGCCTGGACGTCTCCGCCGAGCTCGACCTGCAGGGCGCCCGCAGGGGGATCTGGGACGCCTCGTACGAGGTGACCGCGGGCTCGGCCACCGGCGAGTTCCGCGCCCCGGCCGGCGCGGACCTGCCGTCCGCCGGCCGCCGGTCCGGGCCGTTCCGCACGGTGCGCGGCAACCTCTCGGTTCGAGTCGGCACGGCGCGCATCGGCACGGCGCGCATCGGCGCGGCCCGGACCGGCTCGGCCCGGACCGGCACGACCCGGATCGGCTCGGTACGGATCGGCAACGCGGCCGTGTCCAGGATCCGCCGGCTGGTCCGCAAGCGTGCGTGAAGACGGCGAAGGCTCCCCGGCCAGGCGGCCGGGGAGCCTTCGGACGTGCGTCAGCGGCGGATCAGCCCGCGCTGCCGACCGCGGCCTCGGCCTCCAGCGGCCGCTCGGCGGGCAGCTGCCGGCGGTAGCCGTCGATCCTGGTCTCCAGCTTGGCCAGGCTGCGGCTGTAGTCGTGCGTGGACAGCCAGAACTTGTAGATGATCACGAGTTCGAAGGCCAGCATCCCGGCCCCCGACAGCGCGATCACCGGGATGATCGCGCCCGGGATGATCGCGGCGGCGATCGGGGCGACGATGAACACGCCCATCTGGAACTCGATGCCGCTGATCAGGTGCGGGCGGATCCGGCCGCGCCGCAGCCCGTTGCGGATCCGGGCGTACCAGGGGAACCGCTTGTTGAACCCGGCCTGCAGCTCGACGTTGGGGTTGTCGCCGACGACCTGGTCCTCCATGTCCGCCTCGGGGTCGGGACGCAGCGCGCCCTCGGCCGAGCGGAGGTCCTCGCCCATCTCGTCGCGGCCGGCCTGCTGGACCGCCAGCTCCAGCTCCTGGGCCTCGGCGCGCAGCGTGTTCAGCTTGCCGCGCATCTGCGCCCGGACCTTGTAGATCTCCAGGGCGTCCATGTAGCGGAGCATGTCCAGGAAGACCACGGCCACCGTCGTCCAGACGTAGGCCACGTTGCCGGTCGCCGCGTACTGCCCGCCCATCAGCGCGATCGCGCAGGCCAGCACCCGGACGCGGTCGAAGATGTAGTCCAGCCAGGCACCGAAGACCGAGCCGGTGCCCTTCAGCCGGGCGATCTTGCCGTCCATGCAGTCGAGCGTGAACGACAGGTGGTAGAGCAGCGCGCCCAGCAGCAGGTAGGGCCAGGACGCCATGGCGAAGCACACGCCGGCGGCCAGGCCGAGGATCAGCGCGCCCACGGTGAGCTGGTTGGGCGTCACCTTCGTCCGGTTGGCCGTGACGCGGACCAGTCGCGAGGCGAGCGGATCCACCAGCATGACCGTCCACCATGCGTCACGCGCCTTGTACGTCCGTTGCCGAACGTCCTCGAGCGTGAAGTTCGCCATCCAGGGGTGTCCTTTCCTATGCACTGAGATCGCCCCGGCCGCGGATCGCCGACCTCAAGATCAATGACCGTCCCGGCACGCGCTCGCCCCCGGCGCGTCGCCCCGGCAGGCCCCGGGAGACCGGACCGATGTTACCGGGCCGAGTGGGCGGAGCCTGCCGAAAGTAGCCGGTTAGTGGCGTAATAGATCAAGAGAGGGTTAGACGTCCCGGAGCATCCGGTCCACCACCCGTGCCGCCGCGCCCCCGTCGTCCCAGGCACAGAACCTTTCCCGGAACGCCCGGTAGCGGTCGGTGTAGGCGGCGGCGGACGGCCCGGCGTCCCGGATCGCCTCGATCAGCTCGTCCGACGTCCGGCACAGCGGGCCCGGCGCCTCGGCCTCGAAATCGAAGTAGAAGCCGCGCAGCTGGTCGCGGTAGCGCTCCAGGTCGTAGGTGAAGAACAGCTGGGGCCTGCCCGTGACCGCGAAGTCGAACATCACCGACGAGTAGTCGGTGATCAGGACATCGGCGATCAGGTAGAGATCGGCGATGTCGGGATAGCGGCTGACGTCGATGGCGAACGTCCCGTCGGTGCCCTCGACCCCGCCGCCGAGGTTGAAATGGCCGCGGACGAGCAGCACATGGTCCTCGGCCAGGGCGGCACGGGCGGCGTCGATGTCGAGCTGCAGCTCCATCTGGTAGCCGCCCGACTTGGCTTGGTCGTCCCGCCAGGTCGGCGCGTACAGCACCACGCGCTTGCCCTCAGGTACGCCGAGCAGCGACCGCACCCGGGTGGCCCGGGCGGTGTCGCCCCGTGCGGGCAGGTCGTTGCGCGGGTAGCCGGACTCCAGCAACTCGCCCTCGTACCGGAACGCCCGCCGCATGATCGGGGAGCTGAACGGGTTGGGCGAGACCAGCACGTCCCACTGGGCCACGTCCGCGCTGAACCGGCGCATGTAGTCCTGGGCGTTCTTGAACTTCGGCCGCTCGATGTCGTAGCCGATCCGCTTGAGCGGCGTCCCGTGCCAGGTCTGCACGTAGAGCTGGCCCTCGCGCTTGCGAAACCACTCGGGCATCGGGTCGTTGCCGACCAGGAACCGCGCCTGGGCCAGGGCCCGGAAATGCTCGCGGCTGCCGTACAGGACCGGGCGGACCCCCTCGGGCGGCTGGAACTGGCCGTCCCTGGTGATCCAGACGTACTCCAGATCGGGCCGCCGCCGGGCCAGCTCCTCGTAGATCGCCCGGGGGCTGTCGGAGTACTGCCGGCCGCGGAAGCTCTCGAACACCGCCAGATCGCGCAGCGGCTCGGCCAGGTAGCCCGGGTAGTCGCGCTGCTCGATCCGCTTGAGCCCGTAGACACCGCGCTCCTCGTCGGCGGTGGCGGGCCGCGACTCCAGCCGCAGCGAGTCGGCCTGGTACGTGGACAGGACGAACTCGTGCAGGCCCGCCACGCGCGGCGGCGGCAGGTCCGTGACCGAGGAACGGGAGATCGCCACCGAGACGTCGCCCTCGGCCATCGGCGCGAACAGGCCCCACTGCCCGGTGGCCAGCGGCAGCTCCTCGCCGAACCGCGGTACCCGGGACGGGGCCAGCTCGCCGGTGAACGTGCCGTCGTTCCAGGTCAGGGGGAACTCGTGGGTGTCGCCGCCGCCGCGCAGCCGGACCAGCAGCCGGTCCGGCCGGCCGGACGCGGCGTCGCCGTTCCCGGCACCGCCGGTCGCGGCCTTCTCGTCGGCCATCTCGCCGGTCAGCAGCAGCCGGCCGTCCTCGGTCCACTCGGCCCGGGTCACCGACGGCCGGCGGGGGCGCTCGATGATCCGCAGATTGCCGAACCTGGTCCTGGTGACGACGATCTCGTCCGCGCCCAGCCGGTGCCGCACCTCGACGTCGTCGTGGATGGTCAGCCGGACCGGCCTGGCCTGCCCGGACAGCCGCAGCGAGGCGTCCCAGTCCAGGCCCTCGGTCACCCAGGTGTGCAGGGTCGCGGCGTTGTCGGTGGTGTGCGAGACGAGCGCGGCCAGCGGGATCCGGGTGGTGAAACCGCCCCTGCCGTCGAGGGAGACCGGGTAGCAGGCCTCGTTCATGCCCTGCCGCCGGGCCAGTACGATCTCGCCGGAGCCGGCGGCGGGCTCGGCGGTCCAGCCGCCCAGCACCAGCTCGGTGCCCTCGACCGCGGCGGCGTTGACATGAGCGGTGAGCTGCTTCACCTGGAGGGCGAAGCGGTCGCCGGTGGTCGTCACCGGCCGGATCAGCACGTCGCGGGCCGCCTCGAAGGCGTTGGCCCAGCGCACGTCGCTGCGCCGGGGCCCGCCGAGCGGCCCGGCCACCGTCAGCCCGCCCGGGGCGGTGACCTCGGCGTGCAGTTCCCAGCTGGCCGACCGCAGGACCCGCAGCATCCGGTACTTGCTGGCCCGCATGAACCGGTAGCGGCTCACCTTCAGGTCGGCCGGATCGATCTCCACCTCGAATCCGGCCCAGTCGTAGTCGGCGGCCGCCCGCTTGGCGTCGGCGGACACGTCCGGCCGGTAGGCGCGCCGTACGGGCAGCTCCACGACCGTCCCGTTGCGGGCGTGCTGGAGCCAGACCCGCACGGTGCACGCGCCCGGATCGGCGGCCGGGTCGGTCATCGGGATCCGGGCGATGTAGGCGTGGCCGGACACGCGCAGCCGGCCGTCCTCCCAGCGCGCCCCGTCGGCCCGGCCCTGCAGCTTCTGCCGCAGCTCGCCGGTGATGTCGTACAGCTCGTCGGGGACGCCGCGCGCCGTGTCGCCGAAGTAGGGGTACTCGGCGTACCAGCGCCCGTTTTTGAGCGTCACGCCCGCGGTGAAGATCCGCGCCTGCTGGTAGTTGATCAGCTCCAGCAGTTCCTCGATCATTCCGTTGCTGATGAAGTGGTACTTGAGCCGCTTGAGCACCGACAGCTCGGCCATCATCGCGGCGTCGGCCTCGGCCAGCACGTCGCCCACCAGGGCGTGCAGCCGGGCCTGGTACGCGGCGCCGCCCTCGCCGGCCACGTCGATGTAGAGCGGCAGCTCGCCGGAGATCACCGAGAACAGCTGGGCGCGCCACAGGCCGGGGTCGCGCTCCTTGAGGAACGCGGTGACGGCCTGGGTGGTACGGACCCGGTCCTCCAGGTTGCCGGGCTCGGTCCGCCGCTGGGTGATCGACTGGGACTCGCCCTCGCGCTCGCGCCAGTAGTAGACGACGTCGCTCAGGACGTCCACGGACGCGGCGAGGTAGTGCGCCGGGATCGTGACCGGGGCGTCCTCGTACAGGCCGGGCGGGAACTCCAGGCCGAGCCGCTCGAAGAACTCCCGGCGGAAGACCTTGTTCCAGGCGGTGCGGTCGCCCAGCAGATCGGGCCGCCGGGTGATGTGGGTCTCCTTCGCGGTGACCCGGAAGATCTCGGTGTGCATCGGCGAGGGGCGCGGGCCGGCCGAGGTGAGCCGCCGCACGCCGCCGCACGCCAGGTCGGAGCCGGTGTCGGACAGCGATCCGACCATCAGCTCGTAGGCGTAGCGGGGCACGATGTCGTCGGAGTCGAGGAAGGCCAGGTAGGTACCGGTGGCCTGCCGCGCCCCGGTGTTGCGGGCCGGGCCGAGGCCCTGGTTCTGCTGCTCGACCAGCCGGAACCGGCCGTCCCGTCCGGCGAACTCCTTGGCGATCGCGGCGCTGCCGTCCGGCGAGCCGTCGTCCACCATGATCACTTCGATGTCGCGCAGGGTCTGCTGCTGCAGCGAGTCCAGGCAGGCTTCCAGGTAGGCCTCGACGTTGTAGAAGGGCACGACGACACTGAGAAGCGGTGACACGGTTCTCCCGGGTAGCGATGGTGGCGGGGCGGCCTGCCGTCCTCCCGGTGTCCGGATCCGAGCACGTCCTCTGGGAGCCGCAGGTTCTCGGAACCTGCGGGGTTCTCGGGACCTGCGGGTCCTCGAGACCTGCGGGGAGGAACGGCGACGTTGTCTACAGATCAACGATGTGTACAGATTAGCTGACGATAGGTAGATTGACCGGTCGCTACGCGGACTTGCCGGCCGGTCGTCCCTTTCCGGACTTCCCGCCCGAACGCATCCAGCCGGGCCGGCGGAGCGGGGTGAAAGCCCAGGTCATCTTGGGTTCCAGCGCCCACCGCATGCAGATGACGACCGGTTTGGAGCACAGGAACGTGCCGACGACCGCGGCCCCGGCGATCACGGCGATCACACCGGGGATCGTGTTCAGCCACGCGGCCTCCCACCAGTCGGTGAAGTCCAGCAGCCGGGTGACGAAGCCGTGCAGCAGGTAGGCGTACAGGGTGGTCGCGCCGAGGTGGGTGAACCACGTCCTGCGCTTCGGGACCACCGCCAGGAACGCCGCCACCAGCAGCGTCGCCGCGACGAACATCGCCAGCCGCATCGCCGTGCCGGTGAGGTTGCCGACGCCCAGCTCGCCGTGCGGATCCTTCCAGTAGATCCAGCTGCGGTTCATGTACTCCATGGCGGGATACATCAGCACGAGGCCGCCGGTCAGCGTGAGCCAGCCGAGGATCCGGGCGGCGGGCCGCTTGAGCAGCTCGAAGTGCTCGGGCTTCAGCAGCAGGCCCAGTACGTAGAACGGCAGCAGCCCGATCACCCGGTGGATGTTGAAGGTGTCGCCCAGCTCGCTCATGTACGACAGCAGCGAGAAGACCAGCGCCACCGCCAGCGGCCAGCGGATCTGCTGCCACACCGGGGTGGACAGCCGCCAGAAGAACAGCGCGCACAGGAACCACGTCAGGAAGTACGGGTCCAGCAGGCTGATCTCCATCTTGTTGCGCCCGACCACCCAGTCGTACAGCGAGTAGGCGATCTCGAAGACCACGTACGGCACGCCGACGTTGGTGATCAGCTTGCGCGCCTTGCCGCCGGCGAACGTCCAGTTCCGCGAGAAGTAGCCGGTGACCACGATGAACATCGGCATGTGGAACATGTAGATGAACATGTACAGGCCCTTGGCCGCCGGCACTTCGAGCCGGTAGGCCAGCGAGTGCCCGATCACGACCAGCAGGATCGCCAGGAACTTGGCGTTGTCGAAGAACGGGTCGCGCTCCTTGCGCTTGGGAGCGGGCGGCGCGGCGGGATCGGGAGCCGATGCGGCCTCGGGCGCGGGTGCCGGGACGGTCGCGACCGCGGACGGCGGGAGAGCGCCGTCGGTGTCAGCGCGGTCGGTGTGGGCTCCTGGCCCGGCCGGCGGCCGGGACGAGGGCGGTGGGGGCGGGGTGGGATACGTCATGACTACTCGGGTCGGCCCTCCTCGCCGGATGGGTCACTGCTTGCAGACGTCGTCGGTGGCCTTGACCTCGCCCTGCTGCGCGGGAATGCCGCCGGCCTTGGAGTTCTTGAGCGAGGTCCAGTCGGAGCCGACGACCAGGTCGACGACGCCGGGCGAGCCGCCGGTACGGGCGGCCGGCTGCGGCGCGTTCGGGATCAGCGCGTTGAGGGTCTGGGCATGCTGGTCGGCGCCCGTGCCGAACATGACCCGGCTGGTCTTGGTGAGCTTCATGTTGCCGCCGACCGTGACCTGGAAGCCCTGCGCCTCGAGATCGTCGGCGACCCGCGTGGCCTGGCCGTCGATGCCGCTGGCGTTGTAGACCCGGACCCGTACCTGGCTCGCCGGGATCGTGGGAGCGGCGGCGGCCTTGTCCTTGGGCTCGGCCGGTACGGTCTTGTCGTTGCGGACCGTACCGAAGAACTGGTCGGCCGCCGGCTGGGCCAGCGCCACCCGATTGGGGTCGGGCGCGTAGGCCCCCCAGGGAACGGTCACGAACCGCAGCTTGCCAGAGGACATGCCCTGCATGCCGGAGGCGATCCGCATCATCACCTGCGGGGTGAGCTCGCTGTCGGTGGTGAGCGACTTGGTGGTGGCGTTCAGCAGCCCGAGCATCTTGTTGGGATTGCTGAGCACGCCGGCGCTCATCGACTTGTTGGCCAGCGCGCCGAGGAACTTCTGCTGCCGCTTGATCCGGTCGGTGTCGGACCCGTTGCCGAGGCCCTTGCGGTTGCGGACGTAGGCCAGCGCCATCTCACCCTTGATGGTGCTCTTGCCCTTGGGCAGCTTGAGCTTGGACTGCGGGTCGTTGACCGCCTTGGGCAGGCAGACCTCGACGCCGCCGACCTTCTCGGTGATCGCCTTGAACCCGTTGAAGTCGACCTGCACGAAGTGGTCGATCTTGATGTCGGTGAAGCCCTCGATCGTCTTGATCACGCACGGCGCGCCGCCGAGCGTGAACGAGGAGTTGATCTGCCCGATCGACTGCGCCTGGGTGCGCTGCCCGTTCTTCAGCTTGCACGAGGGGATCGGCACCATCAGGTCGCGCGGGAAGCTGATGCCCATCGCCTGGCCGCCACCCGGCGACAGGTGCAGCAGGATCATGGTGTCCGAGCGGGGCGCTTCCTTGGTCATGTTGGCGCCGTACTTGGCGTTGCCCGCGCCCGCACGGGTGTCCGACCCCAGCATCAGGATGTTCATCGCGCTGTTGAGCTTCTTGGGGCGATTGGGCCCCAGCAGCGCGTTGGCGTCCTCCTGCGTGATGTTGCCGAGGGCGTTGCGGTAGACGGCGTAGGTGGTCAGTGAGCCGGCGACCATCACCGCGGACAGGCCGATGGAGACCCAGCCGAGCATGCGCCAACCGCGCCGACGGGCCGGCTGCGGGTCGGCGTCGTCGACGTACTCCATGTACATCGGGTTGCTGTTCATCGGCTCCGTGGTGGGGCCGGCGACCGCCGCGGCACGCGGTGGACCCGGCCTTCAGGGGTCGGAAACAAACTGAGACTAGGTCAGAGGAGGCGGCGCACGGACCCGGATGCGTCATTCCATCCCGATACACCGGCCACCGCTGTCACATGTTCCACGGTCACTCGTCGATCTAGGGCTGATTTGTCGAAGTTTCGTTGGATTATGACGGAAGCCATCGAGGCTAGTGGTGCGAGCAGGCCCGCGAGCACGCCGTCGAGTGTGGTGTAAGGCATGTCAACCAGCACCCGATCGTGCGCGTCCAACCCCCATTTCCCTGCGGCCCCCGCCGCCTCCTGGGCCAGCTGGACCCCGCTCAATGTGGCCTTTGTCACACTCAGCGCGGGAGCCTCGGGCGTCACATCCGGGTCCGGAACGAACCGGTCCCCGTACGAGCGCACCTCCACCGCGTAGTCGAGGACCCCGGGCGGGCAGTCGGCGAGCGGGCCGCCGAGCGCGTGCAGCGACAGTCCGATGGTCTCCTCGGCGTCCCGGTCGCTGGTCATGATCTCCCGCACCTCCTCGGCGGCCACCAGGATGTACGGCCCGGGCGTGCCGGGCGGTTCGGTCCCGGGCGCGATTCCCTCCAGGCCCACCGGCACCGCCTCCAGCCCGGCCGACCAGCAGGCCATCAGCCAGACGGCCGACTGCCAGTGCGGCGGCAGCGCCAGCACCACCCGGGTCCCGGGCTCGGCGGCCAGCCCGTCCACCAGCAGGTTGGCGGTCTTGGCCACCCAGTTGTCGAAGGTCTTGGCCGACAGTTCGACCCGTTCCCCGGCCGGGAGGTCGGTCGGGGTCGGTTGGTCGGGGAAAACACAGTCGTCGTAGAAGGTCACCAGGGGGCGGGACGGGTCGTCAGCCACCCGCTCGCGGAGCAGGTCCGCGGGTCCGATCGCACTCATGAGGGCGAGCGTACGGGCCGTGACCCGCCCGTGCTCGCGACACGGCGCCTGACGACACCGCCCAGACCGCTACGCTCCGCATCGATGAACGAGCACCCATCGACGCGCGGCATCGGGGCGGTCCGGTGAAGGCCGAGCGGTTCCTGGCCCGGCTGTCCGTCGCCCCCGCGCTCCTGGTCACCACATGGCTCGTGGTGTCGCTGCCGCTGCTGCTGGCCGGTGTCCTCCGGCCGCTCCCGGCCATCGCGCTCTTCGTTCCCGTGGCGGCGGTGACGCTGTGGTTCGGCCTGCGGGACCGGCCGAGCGTGCCGGACACGGGTTCGTCGAACACGGGCCTGTCGAACACGGGCACGCCGGACGAGCCGGCACCGGACAAGGCCGCGCCGGTCGCGTTCCCTCGGTGGTCGGCCTGGGGCGTGCTCGCGATCGGCCTGGGCTTCCTCGTGCTCCAGGTGCTGATGAGCGCCGAGCAGATCATCGTGCGCCGCGACCCCGCCTCGTACGCGCAGTTCGGGACCTGGCTGGCCGAGCACGGCTCGCTGCCGATCCCGCGGTTCCGCGAGGCGTTCGGCGGCGGCGACCCCGCGCTGAAGTACGGCAGCCCGGCCTTCTACGAGGTCGGGGGCGAGATCGTCCCGCAGTTCATGGCGGGCCTGCCGATGCTCCTGGCGCTCGGCGACTGGGTGGGCGGCACGTACGCGATGCTGGCGATGGCCCCGCTGCTGGGCGCCTGCGCGGTGGTGTCCTTCGGCGGTCTGGTCGCGCGCCTGGTCGGGCCGCGCTGGGCACCCGCCGGAGCGCTGCTCCTGGCGCTGACGATGCCGATGGTGTGGGTCTCCCGCTCGACCTATAGCGAGGTCCCCGCGCTGGTCCTGCTACTGGGCGGCCTCGCGCTCCTGTACGACGCGCGCGACGACGGGCGGGCCAAGGCGTTCCTGGGCGGGCTGGCCCTCGGGCTGATCGTGCTCGTCCGCATCGACGGGCTGCGCGACGTGCTGCCGGTCGTCGTGTTCGCGGGCCTGCTGGTGGCGTTCCGCCGGAGCACCGGGCTGCCGCTGGCCCTCGGGCTGGCTCTCGGGACCGGCGCGGGCCTGGTCGAGGGCTTCGTGCTGTCGCGGCCCTACCTGCATTACCTGCACGCGTCGTTCGATCCGCTGCTGCTCATCACCGGGCTGCTGGTCGCCGCGACCGCGTTCATGGTCATCGCGCTGCGCTGGGAGGTCACCGGATCCCGGCTGCGCCGGCTCGGCGGTGCGATCAGGCGCGGCCGGGCGCCCGCGGCGGCCGCGCTGCTGACCGTGCTGGTCGTCGCCGCGTTCGCGATCCGGCCGCTGGTCCAGACGGTACGGCGGGTGCCCGCCAACTCCGACGACGAGGTGAACGTCCACTTCATCGAGCAGGTCCAGAAGATCACCGGGCTGGCCGCCGACGGCACCCGGCAGTACTCGGAGATCTCCCTGTACTGGGCCGTCTGGTACATCGGCGTACCGGCGCTGCTGGCCGCCACGTTCGGCGCGGCGCTGCTGGTCAGGCGGATGATGCGCGGGCGCGCCCCGGAGTGGCTGCTCCCGTACGCGATGACCGTCTGGACGACCGTGCTGGTGCTGTACCGGCCCGGCATCACCCCCGACCACCCGTGGGCCTCGCGGCGGCTGATCGCGGTCGTGATCCCCGGCCTGCTGCTGTTCGCGGTCTGGGGGACGGCCTGGACGATCCGCCGGATCAGGCGGAACGGGTACGGGCCGCGCGCGACCCGCCGGTGGGCCGTCGGCGCCGTGCTGCTGCTCCTGATACCGATCGTGCTGTCGTCCGGCGGGATCATCGTCTCCCGGACCGATCAGGGCGAGGTGGCGGCCGTATGGGGCCTGTGCGACCGGCTGGGCCCCGGGCGCTCGGTGGTGGTCGTCGAGCGCGCCACCGCCGACCGGCTCCTGCAGGTGATCAGGGGGATGTGCGGCGTGCCGGTGGCCCGTACCGCGCCCGGGACGGGACCGGACGACGTCCGGCGGGTGATCCGCAAGATCTACGAGGCGGGCCGGCGGCCGGTGATCCTGGGCGCCGAGGCGAAGCAGGTGGCGCCGTTCGGAGCGGCGGATCATGTCGTCGAGCTGCGCACGAGGCAGGACGAGCGCACCCTGGTGGAGCCGCCGAACGGGACGTGGGGCCTCTCGGTCGACGTCTGGATGGCCGAGCCGCCGGCCCCCGCGGCGCCACCCTCCGTGCCGTCCTGACCGCAGAGTTCAGCCGGGGCGAGTATCCTCGCCGGGCGTGAGTACCCAGCCCTCTGAGCCGCCCGCAGCGCCTTCGGCGCCCGTTGCTTCCGCCCCGGCGGATCCGGCCCCGGCGGCAGACCCAGCACCCGCAGACCCAGCGCCCGCAGACCCAGCGCCCGTAGAACCGGCGCCCGTAGACCAGGCGCCCGGAGAATCGGTGCCCGTAGATCGAGCGCACGCGGAAACGGCCTCGGCCAAGACGCCCGCCGACCAGGTGCATGTGACGATCGTGCTGCCCTGCTACAACGAGCAGGACCACGTCATCGACGAGGTCGAGCGCATCACCAAGGCCATGGACAACAGCGGCAAGACGTACGAGCTGCTGGCCGTGGACGACAAGTCGACCGACGACACGCTGGCCCGGCTGCGGGAGGCGGCGCCCCGGTTCCCGCAGATGCGGGTGATCGCGTTCCAGCACAACAGCGGGTCGGGGACCGTCCGCCGGATCGGCAGCCAGCAGGCGCGCGGCGACATCGTGGTGTGGACCGACGCCGACATGTCGTACCCGAACGAGCGGATCCCCGAGCTGGTCGACATGCTGGACACCGATCCCTCGGTGGAGCAGGTCGTCGGGGCGCGCACGTCCGAGGAGGGCAGCCACAAGGCACTGCGGGTCCCGGCCAAGTGGCTGATCCGCAAGTTCGCCGAACGGCTGACCAACTCCAAGATCCCGGACCTGAACTCGGGGCTGCGCGCGTTCCGCCGCGAGATCTCGCTGCCGTACCTGCGGCTGCTGCCGCCCGGGTTCTCCTGCGTCACCACGATCACGATCGCGTTCCTGTCCAACCAGCACCCGGTGCGGTACGTGCCGATCGACTACGCCAAGCGGGCGGGCAAGTCCAAGTTCCACTTCACCAAGGACGCCTACCGCTACATCCTGCAGGTGCTGCGGATGGTGATGTACTTCAACCCGCTCAAGGTGCTGATGCCGCCGGCGCTGTGGCTGCTGCTGATCGGGTTCGGCAAGGGCGTGTTCGACATGGTCGTGCACTTCGGCTACTTCGCCAACAACACCGTGATGATCTTCATTACCGGGCTGCTGATCGCCTCGCTGGCGCTGCTGGCCGACCTGATCGTCCGATCTCGCGGCGACACATGACCCCGCGGCCAGACGGGATCGCGGGCCCGCTGAAGATCGCGGTCGTCGGGCCGGCGTTCCCGTACAAGGGCGGCGGCGCGCACCACACCACCGAGCTGGCGCACCGGCTCGCCGCCGCCGGGCACACCGCCGTGATCGAGTCCTGGCGCGCCCAGTACCCCGCGTTCCTGTATCCGGGGCAGCAGACGATCTCCGAGCCGGAGGGCGAGCCGTTCCCCGGTACGCGGCGGCGGCTCGACTGGCGGCGCCCGGACGGCTGGTGGCGGACGGGACGCGACCTGCGCTCGTACGACCTGGTCGTGCTGGCCGTGCTCAGCCCCGTCCAGGTCCCGGCCTACCTCGGCATCCTCTCCGGCCTCCGCCGCCGTGCCTCTCGTGCAAGTCGAACAAGAGTCGTGGCGCTGTGCCACAACGTCCTGCCGCACGAGCGCAAGCCGTACGACGTGCCGCTGATGAAGCGGCTGCTGCGCAAGGCCGACGGTGTCCTCGTCCACTCCGAGCAGCAGGCGACGCTGGCGCGCGGCCTCACCTCGCGTCCGGTGCGCGTCGCCGAGATGCCCGCGCACCTGCCGACCTCGGCGTCCGCTCCCGCGAGCGACGGGAAGCGGCACGACCGGCTGCTCTTCTTCGGGATGGTCCGCCCGTACAAGGGCTTGGACGTGCTGCTGCGCGCGCTCGCGGGAGGCCCGGAGGGGGTCTCGCTCACCGTCGCGGGCGAGTTCTGGGGAGGGGTGGACGAGACCCGCGCCCTGATCCGCGAACTCGGCCTCGACGAGCGCGTGGACCTGCGGCCTGGCTACGTCCCCGCGTCGGACGTACCGGAGCTGTTCGGTGCCGCCGACGCGCTCGTCCTGCCGTACCGGACGGCGACCGCCTCGCAGAACGTCTGGATGGCCTACGAGTACGGAGTGCCCGTCATCGCCACCCGGGTGGGCGGGTTCGCCGAGCAGGTCCAGGACGGCGTGAACGGGCTGGTCTGCGATCCGGACGACGTGGGCTCGCTCACCGACGCCCTCAAGCGCTTCTACGCCCCAGGCGAGCCGGAGCGGCTGCGTGAGGGCGTCAGCCCGGTCGACCACGCGCCGCTGTGGGACGCCTACGTGGACGTGCTGGTGAACTGCTCCGGCTCTTCCTGAACGGGCCCGTCCGGCACGGCGGGCTTGCCCCGTCCCATCAGGAAGGCGACCCCGGCCCCGGCGAGGTCGGCCAGGGTCAGGATGACGCGGGACGCGATCGCCACCACGATCGGGGCACCGGCCGGAAGCACAGGGCCGAGCACCATCACCAGGGCGGCCTCGCGCGCGCCGATGCCGCCCGGCGCGATGAACACCAGCAGTCCGAACACGAACGCCAGCGCGTACGCGCCGGCCGCCTGGAACGGCAGCCCGGCGCCGTCGCCGCCCACGGCCTCGCACAGCAGCCAGAGGTGGACGCCGAACAGCGCCCAGCCCAGCATCGTCCAGGCCACGGCCACCAGCGTCACGCCCAGGCTCACCGGGTGCTCCATCGGAGGCCGCCGCGCGAGCTTCAGCGCGGTGTCCAGGCACCAGGTCACGATCTTGGGGTGCAGCGCGGCCAGCACCACCGGCGCCAGCAGGAACAGCCACCAGTACTGGTCCCGGGCGCTTTCGGAGGTCAGCGGCAGCGTCACGGCCGCCACGGCCAGCCCGCACGCGGTGGAGGTCGCCACGGCCAGCATCGTGGAGCTGAAGCTGCGCATCCGGGGCACCTGGTGCTCGCGGGTCATCTCGATCTGCGTGACCAGCGCCCACACCTTGCCCGGCACGTACTTGCCGAGCTGGGAGATGTTGGAGATCCGGAACATCGTCCGTACCGGCAGCGGTGAGCCCAGCCCGGTCAGGTAGGTCCGCCAGCCGAGCATCCAGACGAAGAGCCCCGCGACGCCCGTGGCGAAGGCCCCCACGAGGGTGAGCCAGGACATCTGGCCGAACGCCCGTACGGTGTCATCCCACTGGGAGATCAGGCTGTAGGCGCAGAAGCCCAGCGCGAGCAGCAGCAGCAGTACGCGCAGTACCCGCATCAGGACGGCCTTGGACTTCACCCGCCCAGATTAGGCCACCCCCCGCGCCGACTCCGCACGCTCCGCCCGGACGGCGGCCTACAGTTGTCCCCGATGAAACTCTCGGATGTGGTCGCCTTCATGGGGCACCAGGTGCACGTGTGCCGGTACCGCGAGGCGGGGACGCTGCTCGACTGGATGGGCGCCGACCTGCGCGGCAAGCGGGTCCTCGACGTCGCGGGCGGTGACGGCTACTGGGCCGGGCAGGCCCGCAAGCGCGGCGCCGACGCCGTCTCGATCGATCTGATGCGCAAGAAGATGGTGTACGGGCGGAATCTGGCCCATGCCCCCGCGCTGATCGAGTGCGACGCCCTCAAGCTGCCGTTCGCGGACGGCTCGTTCGACGCGATCCTGTCGGTCTGCGCGATCGAGCACTTCGACGACGGCGGCAGATCGCTGGACGAGATGGCGCGGGTCCTCAAGCCCGGCGGTGAGATCTTCATGTCCGCCGATGTGCTCAGCCGCGCCGACGCCTGGCCCAAACTGCGCGACGCGCACAAGGCCAAGTACCACGTACAGCACACCTACACGCACGGCAGCCTGAGCGACCTGATGGACGCGCGCGGCCTCGATCTGGTGCGGCACTCGTACCAGTTCCGTACCGCCGCCGCCGAGCGCCTCTACCTGTCGCTTTCCGCCTACGGGGGCAAGGTCGGCTTCAACGCCGCAGCGCCTCTCACGCCACTGGTCGCGATGGGCGACAAGCGGGCCCCGAACGAGCGCGGCAGCATCGTGCTCATCCGTGCCCGCAAGCGCGCCTGACGGGCCGGCGACACGCGTCGGCGACACGGGCGGATTCCGCACGTTCCTTCCCGGCGGCCCCGATCGGCGTAGGCTCGGTTTCGCGGGGGAGATGATCCCCCTCGAACTGGCCGAGCCGGATAGGGGTGAATCCTTTTGGCGCCTCGGATTCTCCTCGACGCCACCGCCGTGCCCGCCGACCGCGGTGCACTGGGACGGTACGTCGACGGGCTGCTGAAGGCTCTGCACGACCTCGGCGCGGACCTCGCGGTGGCCTGCCAGCGCGCCGACGAGGAACGCTACGGCGAGCTCGCGCCCCGGGCCCGGATCGTCAAGGGCCCGGCCGCGCTCGCGCACCGCGCGTCGCGGCTCTCCTGGGAGCAGTCGGGCCTGCCGTACGTGGCGCGCCAGGTCGGCGCGGACGTGATCCATCTGCCGACCTACATGATCCCGATCCTGGCCGACCGGCCCACGGTCGTGACCATCCACGACGTGACGCTGTTCGCCGAGCCCGAGCTGCACGATCCGGTCCGGACGAGCTACATCAAGTCGGCCACCCGGACGGCCGCGCGCCGCGCCACCCGGCTGATCGCGCCGTCCCGCGCGACCCGCGACGAGCTGGTCCGGGTCCTGGACGCCGATCCCGGCCACATCGACGTGGCCTACCACGGCGTCGACCACGAGGCCTTCCACCGCCCGTCGGAGGAGGAGATCAAGCAGGTCTCCGACCGGCTGGGCCTGCACGGCCTGCCCTACATCGCCTACCTGGGCGCCCTGGAGCCGCGCAAGAACGTCCCCAACCTCATCCGCGGCTGGGTGCGCGCCTGCTCCGGCCGCCCCGACCCGCCCGCGCTCGTCCTGGCGGGCAGCGGCGGCTGGGACGACGATGTGGACGCCGCGCTGGCGACCGTACCGCTGGAAATGCGCGTGGTCCGTCCCGGCTACCTCCCCTGGACGTCGCTCCCGGGGTTCTTCGGCGGCGCGATCGCCGTCGCGCTGCCGAGCACCGGCGAGGGCTTCGGCCTGCCGGTCCTGGAGGCGATGTCCTGCGGTGCCCCGGTCCTGACCACCCGCCGCGGCCCGCTGCCCGAGGTGGGCGGCGAGGCGGTCGCCTACACCGAGCCCGACGCGTCCTCCATCGCCGCCGCCCTGGAGCGGCTGATCGAGGACCCCGAAGGGCGCCGGACGCTCGCCGACGCCGCGTACGCCCGTTCCCAGGGCTTCAGCTGGACGGCCTCCGCCGAGGCACACCTGGCCTCGTACGAGCACGCTGTGGCCCGGTACGCACCGCACGGATAGGCTCGGCCGGACGTTTTTCGAGGCCGTGGAAGGATCTTCTTGGAAGCGATTCTGCTGGTCGGAGGGCAGGGAACCCGCCTGCGCCCGCTGACCATCTCCACCCCCAAACCGCTGCTTCCCACGGCGGGGGTCCCCTTCCTCGCGCACCAGCTCGCCCGGGCGCGGGCGGCAGGCGTCGACCGGATCGTGTTCGCGACGTCGTACCGCGCGGAGATGTTCGAGGCCGCCTTCGGGACCCGCGCGCACGGCGTCGATCTGGTCTACATGAGCGAGGACGAGCCGCTCGGCACCGGCGGCGCGATCCGCAACGCGGCGGCCGGCCTCACCTGCGGCCCCGACGAGCCGGTACTGATCCTGAACGGCGACATCCTGTCCGGCCACGACGTCGCGTCCCAGGTGGCGCTGCACGAGAAGGCCGGCGCCGCGGTGACGCTGCACCTGACCGCGGTCGACGACCCGTCCCGGTTCGGCTGCGTGCCGACCGACGACGGCGGCCGGGTCACCGCGTTCATGGAGAAGACCCCGCATCCGGTGACCGACCAGATCAACGCGGGCTGCTACGTCTTCCGCCGGTCGGCGATCGACGCCATTCCCGAGGGCGAGGTCGTCTCGGTGGAGCGAGAGACGTTCCCCGACCTGATCGAGTCGGGCGCGATCGTGATGGGGTACGTGGAGTCGGAGTACTGGCTGGACGTCGGCACGCCCGAGGCGTTCGTCCAGGGCTCCCGCGACCTGGTGCAGGGCCGGCTGGCGTCGTCGGCGATGCCGGGCGAGCCCGGCGACCGGCTGGAGCTGGAGCGGGCCTCGGTGTCGCCGGGCGCGGTCGTCCGCGACGGCACGACGGTCGGGCGCGGCGCGGTCATCGAGGCCGGCGCGACGGTGCTGGGCAGCGTCCTGCTGGACGAGGCGCACGTGGCGGAGGGCGCGACCGTCCGCGACTCGGTCCTGGGCCGGCACGCGAAGGTCGGGGCCGGAGCGGTCCTGGACGGCGTCGTCCTCGGCGACGGCGCGATCGTGGGCCCCGGCAACGAGCTGCGCGGCGGCCTGCGGGTCTGGCCCGGCATCGAGCTGCCCGCGACCGCGCTGCGCTTCTCGTCCGACGCCTGACCCCCACGTCGACTCGTGGCGTGTTCGCCTCCCAACGGCCGTTCGAGGGCGAACACGCCACGAGTCAACCGGGAGTGGCGGGTAGTGTCGCGGTCGACATGGGACCGGCCGGGGTTGACGAGGCGCTGACGCGCGAGTGGAAGGCGCCGTTCGCCGTCGATCTGGTGCTGACGCTGCGGCCGCACATGCGCGGGTCGCGCGATCCGGCGTTCCGGATCGATCCCGACGGGACGGTGTGGCGCGCCTCGTTCACGCCGGACGGCCCCGGCACGCTGCGGCTACGGCAGCGCGGGGACGTCATCGCCGCCGCCGCCTGGGGGCCGGGCGCGCGGTGGCTGCTCGACGGCGTTCCCGACCTGCTGGGGGCGGGGGACGTCCCCGAGGAGTTCGAGCCCCGGCATCCGGTCGTCAGCGAATCGCTGCGGCGCCATCCGGGCCTGCGGATCGGCCGTACGGGCCGCGTCTTCGAGGCCCTCGTACCGGCGGTGCTGGAGCAGAAGGTCCTCACCGCCGAAGCCTGGCGCGCCTGGGGCTACCTGCTGCGGCGGTTCGGCCGGCCCGCGCCCGGCGATCCCGCGCTGCGGGTGCCGCCGCCGCCCGAGGTCTGGATCCGGATCCCGTCGTGGGAGTGGCACCGTTCGGGCGCCGAGGCGGTCCGCGCCCGGACGATCATCGGGGCCGCCCGGGTGGCGGCCCGGCTGGAGGCGGACGCCGCCGATCCCCGGCTGCGCTCGCTGCCGGGGATCGGCGTCTGGACCGCGGCGGAGATCCGGCAGCGCGCCGCCGGCGACGCCGACGCGGTCTCCGTCGGCGACTACCACCTGTCGGGGATCGTGGGCTGGGCCCTCACCGGCGAGAAGGTCGACGACGACCGGATGCTCGAGCTGCTGGCTCCGTACGCGGGACATCGTCACCGGGTCACCCGGCTGCTGGAACTGAGCGGCAAGGGGCCGCCGCGGCGTGGCCCTCGTCTCGCGGTGCGCGACTACCGCCGCTTCTGACCCGGGCACTGCGCATCCGGGCGGGCCGCTGCCGGCGGGCCAGCCAGAAGTGGCCGGGCTTCCAGTCGAGGCCGTCGCGGGAGTCGGAGCCGAACAGCGGTCCCAGGACGGCCAGGGCGATGATGAGAGCGAGAACGTACAGCATGATGCGGTCCTTCGTCGGAGGGTCGTGAGCCCTGGCCAGGGGCTCGTTCCGCGGTGTCCTCACTAGTGTCACCCGCCGAATCATTCAGGTCCAGCGACTGTTTCTGCAGGGTTCGTGTAAGAATCTCTTCACTATGTTGGATCTGGGGCGGCTCCGGATGCTCCGCGAGCTCAAGCTGCGCGGCACCGTCGGCGCGGTCGCCGACGCCCTCGGCTACAGCCCGTCCGCGGTGTCCCAGCAACTCGCCCAGCTCCAGCGGGAGGTCGGCGCAGAGCTGGTCGAACGGGTCGGCCGCCGGCTCCGGCTGACCGAGGCGGGCGAAGTGCTGGCCGGCCATGCCGAGGCCCTGCTCACCCAGGCGCAGCGCGCCGAGGAGGAGGCCCTGGCCGCCAGCGGCAAGGTCGCGGGCGTCGTCAGGGTCGTGGGCTTCCAGACCGCCCTCCTGCACGTCCTCGCGCCCGCCCTGCCCGGCCTGCGCGCCGCGTACCCCGACCTCACGGTGGACGTCCTGGACGAGGAGTTCCACCGCGTCCTGGAGGCGCTGGTGCTGCACGAGATCGACGTCGTGATGACCGACGAGTACTCGCACCTCCCGCGCCCGCGCCGACCCGAGCTGACGGCCGAGCCGCTGGTCACCGAGCGGATGCGGCTCGCGCTTCCGGAAGCCGAGGTGCACGGCGACGACCCCGTCCGGATCGCCGGCCTGGCCGACCGCTCCTGGGTGGCGGGCCACGTCGGCACCAACCACGCCGACCTGCTGGAGCGCACCTGCGTCGAGCTGGGCGGCTTCCGGCCCCGGATCCGGTTCCGGTCCAACGACTTCATGGTCCTGTTCGCGATGGTGGCGCACGGCGAGGCCGTCTGCCTCGTACCGGACCTCGCCCTGGCCGAACGGGAGGAGGGCCTCGCGGTCCGCGACATCGCCGAGGCGCGGGTCAGCCGCCGCATGGTGATGTGGACCCGCGTGGGCGCCGACGTGCGTCCCTCGGTACGGGCGGTGCTCGCCGCCCTCCGCGAATCCGCCGACGCCCTGGCCGCCCGCCGCCCCCGCCTGGTCCGGGGTATCCCCGAAGGGGAATAGATCCTCGGCGGGGCGCGCTGTCCCCGATGTTCTTGTGCGCCCCTGCCCCTCTTCTTTCTATGACGCTTGGCATAGAGTGCGATGTCATGGACGCCATGAACAGCAGCGGGCCAACGGAGAACGCGATCCGGCGGTCGCTTGCGCGGGCACGTGACGGCAAGACGCTCGACTTGACCGAGGCCACCACCCTGTTGCATGCGCGCGGCGCGCAGCTCGACGATCTGCTGACCTATGCGGCGCGTACCCGGGACGCCGGGCTGGAGGCCGCTGGACGGCCCGGGGTCATCACCTACAGCCGCAAGGTCTTCATCCCGCTCACCCGGTTGTGCCGGGACCGGTGCGGCTACTGCACGTTCGCCACCGTGCCGCACAAGCTGGAGTCCCCGTTCCTCAGCCCGGACGAGGTGCTGGAGATCGCGCGGCAGGGCGCCGCGATGGGCTGCAAGGAAGCGCTGTTCACGCTCGGCGACCGTCCCGAGGACCGCTGGAAGCAGGCGCGCGAGTGGCTGGACGCGCACGGGTACGACGACACGCTCTCGTACGTGCGCGCGATGGCCATCCGGGTGCTGGAGGAGACCGGGCTGCTGCCGCACCTCAACCCCGGCGTGCTGAGCTGGCGTGACTTCCAGCGGCTCAAGCCGGTGGCGCCGTCGATGGGGATGATGCTGGAGACGACGGCGACCCGGTTGTTCAGCGAGAAGGGCGGGCCGCACTTCGGCTCGCCGGACAAGGACCCGGCGGTACGGCTGCGGGTCCTGGAGGACGCGGGCCGCACGAACGTCCCGTTCACCACCGGGATCCTGATCGGCATCGGCGAGAACTTCGAGGAGCGCGCCGACGCCATCTTCGCGCTGCGCAGGACGATGCGGGAGTACGGGGCGGTGCAGGAGGTCATCGTCCAGAACTTCCGCGCCAAGCCCGACACCAAGATGCGCGACACCCCGGACGCGGAGCTGGAGGAGCTGGCGGCGACGATCGCCGTCACGCGGCTGGTGCTCGGGCCCAAGGCGCGCATCCAGGCGCCGCCCAACCTTGTCGCCGACCAGTACGCACTGATGCTGCGGGCCGGGATCGACGACTGGGGCGGGGTGTCGCCGCTGACGCCGGACCACGTCAACCCCGAACGGCCCTGGCCGCAGATCGACGACCTGGCCGCCAGGACCGCCGAGCAGGGCTTCGCGCTGCGCGAGCGGCTGACGATCTACCCCGAGTACATCAAGCGCGGCGAGCCCTGGCTGGACCCGCGCGTGATGGCGCATGTCGCGGCGCTGGCCGACCCGGAGACCGGGCTGGCCCGCGAGGACGCCGTGGTCGAGGGGCGGCCCTGGCAGGAGCCGGACGGCGGGTTCGAGGCGTTCGGCCGTACGGACCTGCACGTCGAGATCGACACCAGCGGGCGGACCGGGGACCGGCGCGAGGACTTCGACTCCGTCTACGGCGACTGGGACGCGATCCGCGAGCGGATCAGTGCCCCCGAGCGCTTCGACTCCGACATCAAGGCGGCCCTCTCGCACGCGGAGAAGGACCCGGCCGGGCTGTCGGACGACCAGGCGCTGGCGCTGCTGCACGCCGACGGCCCCGAGCTGGACGCGCTGGCGAAGATCGCCGACGATCTGCGCCGGGACGCGGTCGGCGACGAGGTCACCTACGTCGTCACCCGCAACATCAACTTCACCAATGTCTGCTACACCGGCTGCCGGTTCTGTGCGTTCGCCCAGCGCCGTACCGACGCCGACGCGTACACGCTGTCGCTCGGCCAGGTCGGCGACCGGGTGGAGGAGGCGTGGGCGGCCGGGGCGACCGAGATCTGCATGCAGGGCGGCATCCACCCCGACCTGCCCGGTACGGCCTACTTCGACCTCGCGCGCGAGGTCAAGAAGCGCGCCCCGGAGATCCACCTGCACTCCTACAGCCCGATGGAGGTCATCAACGGCGTCAGCCGGACGGGCCTGTCGGTACGGGAATGGCTGCTGGCCGCCAAGGAGGCGGGCGTCGACTCGCTGCCGGGCACCGCCGCCGAGATCCTGGACGACGACGTCCGCTGGGTGCTGACCAAGGGCAAGCTGCCCACCGACCAGTGGGTCGAGGTCGTCACCACCGCGCACGAGGTGGGCATCCCCACCACGTCGACGATGATGTACGGGCACGTGGACACTCCCGCGCATTGGGTGGCGCATCTCAAGCTGCTGCGTTCCATCCAGGAACGGACCGGCGGGTTCAGCGAGTTCGTGCTGCTGCCGTTCGTGCACCACAGCTCGCCGATCTACCTGGCCGGGCTGGCGCGTCCGGGACCCACCGCGCGCGAGAACGTGGCCGTGCACGCGCTGTCCCGGATCCTGCTGCACGGCGCGATCTCCAACATCCAGACCTCGTGGGTGAAGCTCGGCGACGAACTGTGCACGCGCGTCCTGCAGGGCGGCGTGAACGACCTCGGCGGGACGCTGATGGAGGAGACGATCAGCCGGATGGCCGGGTCGGAGAACGGCTCGTTCAAGACCATCAGCTCGCTGGAGGCGATCGCCGCCGCGGCCGGCCGGCCGTCCCGCCAGCGCACGACGACGTACGGAGAAGTGCCCGCCGAACGGATCGAGGCGGCCCGCCGTACCGACGGCGTCGGCAACTTCGGAAAGGCAGGTCTCAGCCTTCCGCTGGTCAGCACCTGACCATTGGAAATAGCGAGGACTGGGAAATAGCGAGGACCGGGTGGCGCCGAAAAGGCATCACCCGGTCCTGCTTCTATTTCAGCGGACCTCGATGAAGGCGTCCGGAGAACGCGGCGGGCGCTGCCTCGGCGGTGCGGCCGCATGGCCGATTCCGACGGCGCCCATCGGGTCCCAGGCGTCCGGAAGATCCAGAACGTCCCGGACGACATCGCGGCAGAACATCGTGCTCGACACCCAGCAGGAGCCGAGCCCCTCCACCGCCAGCGAGACCAGCAGGTTCTCCACTCCGGCGCCGGTCGCGACCACGAACATCTCGCGCTCGGCCGCCGACCGCCGCTCGTCCGGATAGTCGTGCGAGCCGTCCATGACCAGGCACGGCACCACCAGGTAGGGCGCACGGCGCAGCAGGTCGCCGCGGCGCAGCCGCTTGGTGATCGACTCCTCGGTGAAGCCGTCCCGCCGCAGGTCGGCCTCCCAGGCGTCGCGCATCGCGTCCAGCAGCCGCGTCCGCGCCCCGGCCGACTCCAGCAGCACGAACCGCCACGGCGTCGTGTGGTGCGGCGCGGGAGCGGTGATCGCGGCGGCCACGGCCCGCCGGACCGCCGCCGGGTCGACCGGCTCCCCGGTGAACTCGCGGATCGTCCGGCGCGCGTGCAGCACCTCGGCCGAGCCGTACCGGAACATGTCCTCGTCCGGCGGCCGGACCAGCACCCGCGCGCCGGGCCCGTCAGCACCGGTGACCAGCGAGCCGAGCCCGCGGACCACCGCGACCGGTACCCCGTCGAGCTTGCCCTTGACCAGCTCGCCGGCCGAGGCGATCTCGTCCGCGACGGCCGTGATCGTGGCGTCGAGCCGGTTGCCGTACGTGTCGTCGCGGCCCCGGAAGTCGTGCAGCGGCGCCAGCCCGGCCACCCCGATCGCCGCGTCGATGAGCCCGTTGCGCCACGGCCGGCCGAGCGTGTCGGACACGATCACGCCGACGTCCAACCCGGCGCGCTCGCGCAGCCCGGCGCGGATCCGGCGGGCCGAGGCGTCGGAGTCCTCGGGCAGCAGCAGGACGGTGCCGGGTTCGGTGTTGGACGCGTCCACCCCGGCGGCGGCCAGCACCAGGCCCTGCCGGGTCTCCACGATCCGCGTCTCGCCCTTGGCGTGCGTGCGCCGCGCGACCACCCGCACGGTCTCGGAGTCGATCGCCTTCTCCCGGTCGTCGGCGACCAGGACCCGGCCCTCCGCCTTGCTGACGATCTTGGACGTGACCACCAGCACGTCGCCGTCCCGCAGCAGTTCGGCGGGCAGCAGCGCGGCGATGTCGTCCCCGTCGGCGACCTCGGGCAGGCCGGGGATCCCGAAGATCTCGATGCCGCCCCGCGCCCCGGTCACGCGAGCTCCCTGGCCAGGTCGAGGGCGGCCCCGGCGATGGCGGCGGTGGCGTCCGGATCGCTCATCAGCAGCGGGCGCGACCGTACCTCGATGCCCGGAACCTCGACGCTGGCGTCCGCCTCGTCGACGAGCCAGCCGTTCAGCAGGCCGGAGCCGTAGTGATCGGCGACCGCGCGGGCGCTGGTCTCCACCCCGATCGCGGTCAGGCAGGCGTCGGCCATGCCGCGGACCGGCGCGTCCCCGATGATGGGGGAGACCCCCACCACCGTCTTGGCCTCGAAGGCCTCCCGGATGCCCGGCACCGCCAGGATCGTTCCGACGCTCACGACGGGGTTGGACGGCGGGAACAGCACCACGTCCGCCGCCTCGATCGCCTCCAGCACGCCGGGCGCGGGCTTGGCCTCCTCGGCCCCGATCGCCGTGATCGACTCGGCCGGGACGGAGGCGCGCAGCCGTACCCACCACTCCTGGAAGTGCACCGCCCGCCGGCCCCCGTCGGGGTCATCGATCACCACATGCGTCTCGACCTGGTCGTCGCTCATCGGGATCAGCCGGACGCCCGGCTTCCAGCGGTCGCACAGTGCCTCGGTGACCGCCGACAGCGGGTAGCCCGCCGCCAGCATCTGGGTGCGCACGATGTGGGTGGCGAAGTCGCGGTCGCCCAGCCCGAACCAGCCGGGGCCGACCCCGTAGGCGAGCAGTTCCTCCTTCACCGTGAAGCTCTCGCCGGTACGGCCCCAGCCCTGCTCCTCGTTGATGCCGCCGCCGAGGGTGTACATCACCGTGTCGAGATCAGGGCACACGCGCAGGCCGAACAGGGAGATGTCGTCCCCGGTGTTGCCGATCACGGTGATCTCGGCGTCGGGGGCGGCCTGCTGGAGTCCGCGCAGGAAGCGGGCCCCGCCGATCCCGCCCGCGGGCGCCACGATCTTCATGCTCATGCTGTGCTCCCGTTCATACGATCACCCTAAGGTCTGCCTGACGGATCATGCGTCGGTGATCTGTCGGGCAGCCGGGTTCGTGGTCGGTGTCTGTCCGGCGTGACCATGGCCCTGCCCGTGGGGGGTGGGGGTGGTGGTTCATCCGGGGTCGGCACCGTACTGGTCCGGGTCGGCCGAGCAGAGGCCGCCCGCCACCAAGCCCGCCACCGTGCATCCAGGCGGCGTTCGGGGTGATGGGCGGCTGCCGCGGTGCCCGTCCCCGTCCCGGCCTTGCCGGGTCGGGGGGTGGGCAGGGGCGCGGTTGACTCGGTCAGGGCTCCAGGCAGCCCTGGCCCGCCCGCGCCCAGTGCGCGGCGGGAGCTGGTGTAGTCCACCCGTGCGGTGGAAGGGTCGCCGGGATCGGTGAAGTGGACGAAGGCGGCCAGCGCGGCGGCGGTCAGGTCGCGGTCACCGGTTAGCCCGCACCCGCCGTCCTCCACACGGCACTCATGGACGCGGACGCCTAGGGGTTTGGGGACGCGGCGTCCGCATAGGCAGTGCTGGGACAGGGCGGTGGTGACGGTGGAGGCGCGTAGCAACTGTCCGCCGGTCTTGGCGCATTCGTCCTGTAGCGCGGCGGTCAGCATGCCGGGGGTGAAGCGGGCGCAGGCGCGTCCCCACAGCCGGAACCAGCCCGTGATCCGGCAGTCCTCGATCACCAGGTGCGGACCGTGGACGGCGACGATCTGCGCGGCGGTCTGCCGGGCCCGGGTCGCACGTGATTGTGCGGCGCGCTGGTCTGCGGCTGCCAGGCGGGCGCGTAGCCGCCGGTAGGTGCGTGACAGGGTGTCGCTGCGTGGGGATCGGCGGGGCTTGCCGTCGGCGCGCGCCACCCGCGGACCGGCGGGCACCGGCACCTGCTTGGGCGGTAACCCGGCGGCCTGGCGGCGGCGGTCCCGTTCGCGCTGCCGTTTACCTGGCTCGTACTGGGTGGTGTTGGCGGCGCGGCGGGATCGCTCCAGCGCCCGTTGCCGCCTGCGCCGTTTATGTTCCTGGCGGACCAGGCGGACTTGCTCGGCTTCAGGCAATGTCACCTTCGACGAAACCACCGCCGTGCCCGCCGCGATTGGCGGAGGGCCGGTACCAGGAGAGGCGTTGTCAGGGTCTGCAGGGCGGACCCCGCAGACCCTGGCGGTAGCCGGCGAGGCGCTGGGAGGTGTGGGGAAGGACACTGCTGCCAGATTGCTGACGTTAGCGTCGACGCCGCCGCGCCGGTCGGTGGGTGCGATTGCGCGGCGAGTCATGGTGGAGGCCGGTATGTAAGGGTGGGTGAGGACCATCAGGTGAGCTTCATAAGCCCATCCGCCAGGCTCGGCCGGGGCGGCACGCCGTACCAGGTCCACCTTGTGCCACGCGGCCGGATCCCCCAGCACATGCAGCAGATGCGGCCACTGCGCGGAACCCTGCGGCAGCCGCACCGGCAGCACCAGGTCGCCCCGGGCTCCGGCAGGGCCGCCCGCATACACCACCACCAGCGGCCCAGCGTGATCCCACCACAGCCCCCTGCCGCTGTCCTTGCCGCCCGCCCGCGGCGCGGACGGGGTCGGCATGGTCCGTCGTTGCGCCAGCACGGTGGTTCCTGGTGGTAGCGCCGCCGCCTGCTGCGGGGTGATGGCGGGGAGCAAGCCGGGTGCTGTGTGGGCGGTCAGGTGTCCGGCCAGGGTGCCGTGCAGCCGGAACGTCTCCCACTTGCGCGCGATGGTGTGCGAACGCGCCCGCCCCGGTAACCGGGTGAAACCCTGCCACGTCCCGGCCTTGGGCAGGCCGTGGCGGCGGCCGGACTTATCGGGGAACAAATGCCGTTCCAGACCGGTCCACACCTGGTCCGCCAGGTGCATCGCCACTGCCTTGGACAAGTGATGCTTCAAATGCCCCGAAGCATCCAGATGCCGGTAAGCGGCCCGCTCCAGCCCTTCCCGCGACAACCCCAACTCCCGCCGCCGGGCCGCCGCCTGCCCAGGGATCCGGCTCCGGCAATCTGACCGATAGGCGATTGCGCGGGCACGGGCATCACCCTTGAGTGCGCGCTGGAGTTGCCACCCGGCATCGAACAACCGCTCCAACCGGTACCGAGCCGCCGGGTCGGGAGTCAGCCGCAGGCGCACCACCGTCACCTCAGCCGGACGCCGCCACACCGGGCCCTTGTTCCCGCCCCGAAACCGCCGTCCACCGGCCGGGGCTGCCGTCCCATCCGCAGGCGCGGTGTTGGGGTCGCGGCCGGGAGGCGCCGCCGTATCAGCGGCGACCGCATCCAGAATGGTGTCGGACGGTGACATGTCGAGCACGGTACGCCATCGGATGATGGATGCGCAGCCCGATCATCGAACACATGACCGAATGTCCGGCAGTCCTGCACGGGGCATATATCCCGCACACCACCGACCAAGATCCATCAGACACACCGGGCGCCTGAGGGGGGAAGAGACGACAGGGCCCGAGATGTGCAAAGCTTTGGACGGGAATCACATTGCCTGCTTCTAAAGTCGCGCCCGCCGCCGCCGGCGGGCGAGGATCGCACTTGGAGAGATGTCGTCGTGAACAAGGAAGCCGTCCAGCGCCTGCGGGAACCGGCCGCCTGGGTATTGCTCGCCGCGGCCGGGGTGCAATTGTTCGCCGGCCTCATCGAGCTCGTCGCCGGTGGCGGAGACAACAGCGGCGGGTTCAAGTACCGCGCTTACGCGGAGATCAGCACCGGCTTCTTCACCCAGGTGAGCACGGTGGCGCTGGTGGCACTGGCGGTGGCCCTGGCCGCCGTCCTCGGCCCGGCGCCGACCCGGCAGGCACGCAACATCATCATGGGCGCGCTCGGAGTGCTGGGCGGCATGGCGCTGTTCGGCGTGGTGTCCTGGCTCGCCTCCCTGCTGGTGGACTCCCGGTACGCGGGCGGTGGCGAGAAGCTGGCCGTCTTCCTGTTCGGCGCGTCCAAGCTCGCTGTGATCGGCATCGCGGGCTGGTTCGTGTTCGCGGTCTTCCAGGCCATGCAGCCGGCCCGTCCCAAGGGCCAGGCGCAGATGCCGCAGGGCGGCTACCCCGACTTCGGCTACCAGCAGGGCCAGCAGCCGCAGCAGCAGTTCGGCCAGCCGCAGCCGGGCCAGCAGTACGGTGAGCCCCAGCCGGGCCAGCAGCAGTTCGGCCAGCAGGCTTCGCAGCCCGGTTACGGCCAGCAGCCGTACCAGCCGGGCGCGGAAGGCCAGCAGGCTCCGCAGGGCTACGGCCAGCAGCCGGGTCAGCCGCAGCCGGGCCAGCAGCAGCCGGGCCAGCCACAGTTTGGGCAGCAGCAGTTCGGCCAGCCCCAGCAGCCGCAGGACTACCAGCAGGGCCAGCAGTACGGCCAGGGCGCCCCGCAGTCCGGGTACGGCCAGCAGCCTTCCGGCGAGAGCCAGGAGGAGGGCGTCGGTGAATGGACCCGCGCCTATGGGGGCAGTGGTGACCAGGGACATGGCGCTCCGCAGGAGGAGCAGCGTCCCGAGGAAGGCGACTGGTACCGCGACAACCGCCCGCCGCCGCCGCAGTGATCACGACGCGTTGATCTGACGGTGATCGCGCGGTGATCGTTTCCGGTCGCCGGCGGCCGCGCGGATCTTCCGGGTGATTAACCGATCTCCGGTCAAAGCCGACCACGCCCATAGCTCCAATAAGCCTCTTTGTCACCCTGGAAACTCGTTCCACTTGACGGACCGGGCGCTACACGCGTGTAATTTCGTGGGTGTAGTTCTATGCCTTCTCGGGGGATGGAGCTGAGGGAAGGCATTGACCAGGGGGCTCCACGGGCTAGGAGGTGCGCTATGAGCGAGGTAGTGATCCCGCTGGCGCACGGCACAGACGGCGAAGAAGAGTTGGGCTGGCAGGAGCGCGCGCTGTGCGCGCAGACGGACCCGGAGGCTTTCTTTCCGGAGAAGGGCGGCTCCACTCGCGAGGCCAAGAAGGTGTGCCGGGCGTGCGAGGTACGGGCGGAGTGCTTGGAGTACGCGCTCCAGCACGACGAACGGTTCGGCATCTGGGGTGGTCTTTCCGAACGGGAACGCCGCAAGCTGAAGCGCCAGGCCGTCTGAGCGGCGCCAGAGGGTGTATCGGGTACGAGCCTGAGAGGGACCGCGACAAGGACGGCCGGACGAGCGAACCCGCGGGAAGCGCGGGACGAGACGGGACGTGACGAGCGGGGCCGAGCGTGCCCGCCGGTGGATCTGGGGGATCCGGGGCGGCGCGGGCCGGCCACGCGTACAGTGTCAGCCGTGCCGGCCGACGGAGGCCGGCACGGCTGCTGACCGTCCTGACCCTTTCGGGGCCGGCACGGCCTGATCAGGACCCGCCGAGGCCCACCCGGCCCACGGATCCGCCCAGCCCACCGAGACCCAGACAGATCGAGCGGACCCTTGTCGCCCACTCTCGATCGCCATGTCGTCACGGCGGTCCTCGTCGCCCATGACGGAGCGCGATGGCTGCCCGAGACGCTGAAGGCGCTGCTGACCCAGACCCGGCCCGTACAACGCCTCGTCACGGCGGACACCGGAAGCCGCGACCGCGGTGCGGCGGTGCTCGCCGAGGTGGTCGGTGCCGGCAACATGCTGACCCTGCCGCGTACCACCGGATACGGCGAGGCCATCGCGGAGGCGCTGCGGCACCCCGCCGCCTTACTGCCCGTCCCGATCCCTGAGGACGCGTCCGCCGAGCCCCGTACCGAGTGGATCTGGCTGCTGCACGACGACTCGGCCCCCGCCCATGACGCGCTGGCCATGCTGCTGCGCGTGGCCGAGTCTGATCCCAACGCCGCCGTGCTCGGCGCCAAGCTCCGCGACTGGGACGACCGCCGCGTGCTGCGCGAGCTAGGGGTGGCGCTCGACGGCGCGGCCCGCCGCGAGACCGGGCTGGACCGCCGCGAGTTCGACCAGGGCCAGCACGACGGCCTGCGCGACGTGATGGCGGTCGGCAGCGCCGGGATGCTGGTGCGCCGCGACGTGTGGGACGCGCTGGGCGGCTTCGACGTCGAGTTCGGGCTGTTCCGCGAGGACATCGACTTCTGCTGGCGGGCGCACGCCGCCGGGCACCGGGTCGTCGTGGTCAGCGACGCGGTGCTCTACCACGCCGACGCGGCCTGGCGCGGGCTCCGCGAGATCGGCATGACGGCCGAGTCCCGGCGCCGCCGCGACCGCCGCAACGCCCTGTACACGCTGCTGGCCAACCTGCCGCTGCCCGCGATGCAGCGCGCCCTGCTGCGCAACGTGTGGACGACCCTCACCCGCGCGCTGTTCCTGCTCATCGTCAAGCGGCAGGACGCCGCCCGCGACGAGCTGGCCGCACTCGGCGACGTCCTGCGCCATCCCGGCCGGATGCGCCGGGCCCGCGCGGCCCGTGCGGAGGGGCGCAAGCGCGTCCACCGCAGCATGCGGCGCCTCCAGCCGCGCAGGGTGGCGCTGCGCCGGATCTTCGAGGCGGTGGCGGGCCACTTCGCGGCGCGCGGCGGCCGCCGGCACGACGCCGAGGACGAACCGGAGCGCGAGGAGGGCCCCGGCGCCGTCCGGCGGCTGCTCGCCCGGCCCGGCGTCATGGTCGGGCTCGGGCTGACCGCGGTCGCCCTCGCCGCCGAGCGCTCGCTGATCACCGCGGCCGGGCGGCTCGGCGGCGGCGCGCTGGTCCCCGCCTGGGGCGGCGCGAGCGACCTGTGGTCCCAGTACGTCTCCGGCTGGCACGCGGTCGGGCTCGGCTCCGACGCGGGCAGCCCCCCGTACATCGGCGTCCTGGCCCTGCTGTCGACGCTGCTGCTCGGCAAGCCGTGGCTGGTGGTGTCGATCCTGCTGCTGGGCAGCGTCCCGCTGGCGGGCCTGTCGGCGTACCACGCGTCCCGGATCCTCGTACGGGAGTCGCCGCGTACCGGCCGCCGCGCCCGGGTGCACGGCCCCCGGATCCCGATCGCGGCCGTACGGGTCTGGTTCGCCGCCGTGTACGCGCTGCTCCCGGTGGCGACCGGCGCGATCGCCGGCGGCCGGCTCGGGACCGCCGTGGTGATCGTCCTGCTGCCGCTGATCGCCGTCCAGGCGGCCCGGATGTTCGGGCTGCCCCGGTCGGCCGATCCGCGGCGGAACGGGCGCGCGGCCTGGACGGTCGCGCTGCTGCTCACG
Source organism: Actinomadura sp. 9N407 (assembly GCF_044326315.1). NCBI lineage: Bacteria > Bacillati > Actinomycetota > Actinomycetes > Streptosporangiales > Thermomonosporaceae > Actinomadura > Actinomadura sp. 9N407. Next base: position 40,380 of record NZ_JBIRAW010000046.1, read on the forward strand.
GTCGCGATGGCGTTCGTCCCGCTGACCTGGCTGCTGGCGCTGCTCGCCGGGGTCCTGCTGTGGGCGCTGTTCGGCGGCGCGGGCGCCCGTCCTGGCCGGCTCGCCGCACTGGCCGCCGCCCGGGGCCGCCGCAACCTGGTCATCGCGCTCGGCGTACCGCCCCTCCTCCTCCTGCCATGGACGCTGGGCCTGCTCCTGCATCCCAGCCGGTTCTTCCTGGAGGCGGGCCTGCACGGCCCGGTCACGCCGCTGGCCACCGCCCGCGGCCTCGTGACGCTCGACCCCGGCGGCCCGGGCACCCCGGTGCACTGGACGCTGTACGGGCTGCTGCTCGTCGCGGTCTGCGCGCTGCCGCTGCGCAGCCGCCGCACCCTCGTGCTGACCGGCTGGCTGCTGGCCATCTTCGGGCTGCTGGCCGCGATCGTGATGAGCATGGCCACCGTGACCAAGGGCGCCGACCAGGCCCCCGCCTGGCCGGGCGTGGCGCTGCTGTTCGCCGGCTCGGGGATCCTGCTGGCCGCGACCGCCGCCGTACAGCGGGCCGTGGACGTCCTGGCGGGCAAGCATTTGACGTACCGGATCGGCGGCGCGGTGATCGTGCTGGCCGCCCTGACGGCTCCGGCGCTGGCCGCGTTCGGCTGGATCGCCGGCGGCGCGGGCGGACCGCTCGGGCGCACCGACCCCGACACGGTGCCGTCGTTCGTCGCCGGTCCCGCCGGCCAGCGGACCCTGGTCATGAGCAAGGAGCCGACCGGACGCGTCGCCTACACCGTCCTGCGCGGCCGCGAGCCGATGCTGGGCGAGTCCGAGACTCCGGTGAACGACGACACCGGCCGCCGCATGGACGACCTGGTCGCCGGTCTCGCCGGGGGGCGCGCGGGAGGCGGCCAGGCCCTGACCCGGATGGGTGTGCAGTACGTCCTGGTGCCGCGTCCCGCTGGCGACTCGCTCACGCAAGCCCTCGACGCCACGCCGGACCTGGCACGGCTCAGCCGTACGGACGCGTTCGGCATGTGGCGGCTGCCTTCTCCGGCAGGCCGCCTGATGCTGCTGGACGGCCCCACGGCGGCGCCCCTCGAAGCCGGGAAGACCGACGCCGCCGTACAGATCCCCGCAGGCCGCACCACCCGTACGCTCCTCCTCGCCGAACCCGCCGACGGCGGCTGGCGCGCCTCCCTCGACGGCCGTGACGTGACGGCCCGCACCCTGGACGGATGGGCCCAGGCCTACGAGATTCCGGCTGCGGGCGGCCGGTTCGAGCTGTCGCGCAGCATGTGGACGCGGCACATCTGGGTGGCCGTCCAGGGCGCCGCGTTCCTGCTGGTCGTCGTGCTCGCGCTCCCGGGAGCCAGGCCCGAGGCCGTGGACCTCACCAAGGGCGGCGGCCACCGGCGCGTGCCCCGTACCCGCGCACTGGCACGCCGCGCCGCCGCCGGAGCCGAACGCCGTACCGGCGCTCTCCGCGCCCGCATCCGGCACGACGAGGAGCCGGAGCCCGCCAAGGAAGAGCCCGTGGCGAAGGAAGGATCGGCGGCCATGGAAGAGGCGGCGGCCAAGGAAGAGCCGGCGCCTGAGGAGAGCACGCCGGAGAAGAGCACGCCTGTGGAGCACCTGTGAACCTGGACAGACTGGTCCGCCTGCTCGGCCTGCGTTACGCCACGGCGGCGCTCGTCCTGCTGGCCGTGGCCGCCCTGTACGGCGCGGCATCCCTCTCCCGTCCCGCGGCCAAGACCACGAGCCCCGGAGTGGACGACACCGTCACGTCAGCCGTCGCGGTGTGTCCCGGAGGCGAGGGGGCCCGCCTGACCCTCCAGGGAGCCTCTCAGGAGCTCCTGGGGGCAAAGGGCGACAAGCCCGGCCAGGCCACCGTGACCCCGACCCGGGGCGGTACCCCCACCGGCGCCCTCACCACGACGGGCGGCGGCTGGTTCAAGGAGCTGCCGGACCCGGGCGACGACTCGTTCACCGTGCGAGCCGCCGGCACCCTCGCCGCCGGCCTGGAGGCGGAGCAGACCACCCACTGGCCGCGCGGCAAGGACCGGGGGCTCGCGGGCGTCCGCTGCGCTCGTCCAGGCACCGACCTGTGGTTCCTCGGCCCCGGCCCGGACGCCGCGGAGAGCATCGAGCTGCACCTGGCCAACGTGGACGCCCAGGCGGCCGCCGTCGACGTCACCGCCCTCTCCGGCGACGGCCCGCTCGACACCCCCGACGGGCGCGGTACGCCCGTCGCCCCGTACAGCACCAAGGTCATCCCCATCGGCGAGTCCGCCGAGGGCCTCGGCGAGGTCGTCAAGACCGCCGCCGACCTCGCGCTGCGGGTCCGCGCCACCACGGGCCGCGTCGCCGCCTCCCTCCGCGTGCGGATCGACGACGGCGACGGCATCGAGTGGCTGCCGCTGTCGCCCCAGCCCGCCACGTCCCTGATCGTCCCCGGCATCCCCGGCGGCGAGGGCCGGCGCCGGCTGCTCGTCGCGGTGCCCGGCCAGGAGAACGCCGGCATCAAGGTCCAGGTGCTCACCCAGAACGGCGCGTTCGCCCCCCAAGGCCAGGACACCCTGGACGCCCCGGCCAGCACCGTGACCCCCATCGACCTGGACCGTGCCCTGACCGGCAAGCCCGCCGCCGTACGGCTCGTCTCCAACCGCCCGATCCTGGCCGGATTCGCCGCCGAGAAGGGCGCCGACGTCGCCTACGGCACCGCCACCCCGCCGCTCACCGCCAACGACTTCGGCGTCGTCTCCGACAACCGGTTCGACACCACCGTGACCCTGACCGCCCCACGCGGCGCCGCGTCCGTACGGATCACCCCGGTCGGCCCCCAGGGCCCCGGCACTCCCCAGGACGTCCAGATCCCCTCGGACCGCACCGTCGAGGCCAGGATCAGCCCACCGGCCGGCGCCGGCGACAACTTCGGCCTCCTGATAGCTCCCCGGCCCGGCTCGGGTCCCGTCCACGCGACCCGCACCCAGTCCACGGGCAAGGACGACAAGGCCCTGTTCACGACCCTGCCGGTGACCCCCGCCATCACCACCATCCGCCTACCGGCGGTGGGCGACTCCAAGGGCGCACTAATCCCCTGACAAGGGGCCGGCTCAGTCTGCCCTGACCGGGGGCTCAGTCTTCGGGGGTGTCGTAACTCGGGTCTACCGACTCAGGCGAGAGGCCCAGGAGATCGGCGATCTCTTCCACGAGGAGGTCGCGGACGAGGCGGCCGGTCTCGCGTTCGCCCGTCGCGCGGGCCTCGATGGGACGGCGGAAGACGACGATGCGGACCGGGGTGCCGTCCGTTCCGGGACGGGTCCGGCCGAGCGGGATCGGGCCGTCGAAGAGGGGATCGAGGTCGGGGACGTCCTCGACCGCGAACTCGACGCCGGCCAGCTCGCGCTCCCAGCGCTGCCCGATCCGCCGGACCTCGTCGCCGACGAGGTCGTCGAAGCGCTCCGCACGGCTGCGGGACATCGGGACCTGCGGAGGCGTCAGAGGGCCACGGAGGCCACGACCGTGCCGGTCGCGGCGGCGTACGCCTGCCACACGGGATCGCACCCCTCCACATTACCGCTCGCGGCCCGCCGGATCGTCTGGTCGCGCCCTGAGGGTGGCCCGGAGGAAAGTGCGCCCAAGCGGGCACGGTATGTAATCGTTGCGCGGGAATTCGGGCGGTAACGGCGACACGTGCATACGGGTGGTGGCGGACTCGGCGGCGGGGAGGTACCGTCGGCCCTCGTGAGCCCCGTCCGCATCTGCTCCCGCACCGCCTGCAAGGCGCCGGCGGTCTTCACGCTCACGTACGTCTACCGTGACTCGACCGCGGTCCTGGGGCCGCTCGCCACGTACGCCGAGCCGCACTGCTACGACCTGTGCGCGGAGCATTCCGAGCGGCTCACCGCTCCGATGGGATGGGAACTGGTCCGGCTTCCGGTGGAAGAGGACCCCGAGCCGAGCGCCGATGACCTGGAGGCCCTCGCCGACGCCGTCCGCGAGGCCGCGAGGCCCGCGCCGGGCAGCGGCCAGGAGCCGGTAGGCCAGGGCACCGAGGTCGGCCGGCGCGGCCACCTGCGGGTGCTGCGGTCCGAGCCCGCGGGGACGCAGCCCGGCCAGGAGTGAGCACGGGTGGTGAGCCCGAGTAGTGAGCACGGGCCGCCCGGTGCTGGAGGCGGCCCGGCCCTGCTCCCTTCGGTAGGCTCGGCCCCGTGCCCGGCACCCGAGGCATCCTCCCCGGACGGGGGACCAGAGCGACTGGGATAGGGGAGCAGGAGTGGGCGACCTCGCCAAGATCTTCAAGGCGTACGACATCCGGGGCGTGGTCCCCGACGAGCTCGACGCCGAGACCGCGGAGGCGGTCGGCGCGGCCTTCGTACGGGTGACCGGGGCCACCGCCGTCGTGACCGCCCATGACATGCGGGCCTCGTCCGGGCCGCTGGCCGAGGCGTTCGCGCGCGGGGCGACCAGCCAGGGCGCGGACGTCGTGGAGGCCGGGCTCGGCTCGACGGACATGCTCTACTACGCCAGCGGCACGCTGGACATCCCGGGCGCGATGTTCACCGCCAGCCACAACCCGGCCAAGTACAACGGGCTCAAGCTGTGCCGGTCCGGTGCGCGGCCGATCGGCCGCGACAGCGGCCTGGCCGATATCCGCGAGCTGGTCGAACGGGGCGTTCCCGCCTACGACGGCCCGGCGGGCGGGGTATCCGAGCGCGACCTGCTCAAGGGGTACGCCGACCACCTCAAGACGCTGGTGGACCTGTCCGGCATCCGGCCGCTCAAGGTGGTCGTGGACGCGGGCAACGGCATGGGCGGGCACACCGTCCCGACGGTGTTCGAGGGCCTGCCGATCGACCTGGTGCCGCTCTACTTCGAGCTGGACGGGACGTTCCCCAACCACGAGGCCAACCCGATCGAGCCGGCGAACCTGCGCGACCTGCAGGCCAAGGTCCGCGAGACCGGCGCCGACATCGGGCTCGCCTTCGACGGCGACGCCGACCGCTGCTTCGTGGTGGACGAGCGGGGCGAGATCGTCGCCCCGTCCACGATCACCGCGCTGGTGGCGGTACGGGAGCTGGCCAAGCATCCGGGCGCCCCGATCGTGCACAACCTGATCACGTCCAAGGCCGTACCGGAGATCGTCGCCGAGCACGGCGGCGCCCCGGTCCGCACGCGGGTCGGGCACTCGTTCATCAAGCAGACGATGGCCGAGAGCGGCGCGGTGTTCGGCGGCGAGCACTCGGCGCACTTCTACTTCCGCGACTTCTGGTTCGCCGACTCCGGGATGCTGGCGGCGCTGCACGTGCTGGCCGCGCTCGGCGGGCAGGGCGAGCCGCTGTCGGAGCTGCTGGCCGAGTACAGCCGGTACGTCCCGTCCGGCGAGATCAACAGCGAGGTGGCCGACCAGGCCGCCGCCGCCGACCAGGTCCGCGCCGCGTTCGAGGGCCGGCCGGGCGTCACCGTCGACGAGCTCGACGGGCTGACCGTGGGCACCGATGACTGGTGGTTCAACCTGCGGCCGTCCAACACCGAGCCGCTGCTGCGGCTGAACGCCGAGGCCGCCGACGAGAAGACCATGGCAGGGATCCGGGACGAGGTCCTGGCCATCGTGAGGGGGAAGTGAACGTGAAGCTCGACAGCTGGCTGCTGGAGATCCTGGCCTGCCCGAACTGCGGCGGCGACCTGCGCGCCGAGGAGGGCGCCGACGAGCTGGTCTGCACCGGCTCGTGCGGCTACGCCTATCCGGTCCGCGACGACATCCCCGTCCTGCTGGTGGACGAGGCGCGAGCCCCCACCCCATGAGGGAGCCGGAGGGACGCCACGGCGTCTGGACTGAGGAGCCTGCGACGAGGGAAGACGCCGTGAAAAGGCGCCCCGTAGGCGACCGGGCAGCACGGTGAGCGATGGGGTCGATTCCGGCAGGCTCGACGATCTGCGGGCGATCGAGGACGCCGATCCGGGCGGGATGCTGCGGCAGGTGGCCTCGTCGGCGGCGCAGATCCGGGAGGCGCGGCGGCTGACCGCCGAGGCCGGGATCGAGACGCTGGCCGAGGACGGGCGGCCGCGGGCGATCGTGGTCACCGGGATGGGCGGCTCGGGCATCTCGGGCGACGTGCTGGCGGCCGTCTGCGGGCTGGGCTGCGCGGTTCCGATCGTGACCGTACGGGGCTACCGGCTGCCCGGCTGGGTGGGCGCCGCCGATCTGGTGATCGCGGTGTCGTGCTCGGGCGGGACCGAGGAGACGCTGGTGGTCGCGGCGGAGGCGGCGCGGCGCGGGTGCCGGCTGATGTTCGTGGGCGGGGCCGGGTCGCCGCTGGCGGAGCTGGCCGAACGGACCCGGGGGCTGTTCGTCCCGGCGCGTTCGGTGGGGCAGCCCAGGGCGACGCTGTGGGCGCTGACCGTTCCGCTGCTGCTGGCGGCCCGCACGCTCAAGCTGATCCACCTGCCGGACGACGTGCTGGAGTCGGCCGCCGTGCGGCTGGAGGACGTGGCGCACCGGTGCCGGCCGGACAGCGAGTCGTTCGTCAACCCGGCCAAGCGGACCGCTCTCGATCTGATGGGCGATGTGCCGCTGGTGTGGGGGACCTCACCGCTGGCGGGTACGGCGGCGTACCGGTTCTGCTGCCAGCTCAACGAGAACGCCAAGTATCCGGGCGTCTTCGGCGAGCTGCCCGAGACCGGTCACAATCAGGTGGTCGCGTTCGACGGGTTCTTCGCCTCGCGGGGCGGCTCGGGGGATCCGGACGATTTCTTCCGCGACCGTACGGACGAGTCCGAGCACGGGCTGCACGTGGTCATGCTGCGGGACAGCGACGAGCATCCTCAGGTGGGACGACGCCGCGAGGTGACCGTGGAGCTGGCGCGGGCGCGCGGGATCGCGGTGACCGAGATCCCGGCCGAGGGCGACCATCCGCTGGAGAGAATCGCGACAATGATCGCGCTGTCGGACTACATCACGGTTTACTTGGCTATCGCGCTGGGGGCCGACCCGACTCCGGTGTCGGCCATTCAAGAGCTCAAGGCAAGGATCGTTGATACATGAGTGCTGAAGGCGGAACCAAGGCGATCGTCGCCGCGCTGGCCGCCAACCTGGGAATCGCGGTCTCCAAGTTCGTCGCGTACGTGTTCACGCAGTCGTCGTCGATGCTGGCCGAGTCGATCCACTCGCTGGCCGACTCCGGCAACCAGGCCCTGCTGCTGGTCGGCCGCAAGCGCTCCGAGCGCACCCGGACGCCGCAGCATCCGTTCGGGTACGGCCGGGAGCGCTACTTCTACGCGTTCGTGGTCGCGGTGATCCTTTTCACCGTGGGCGCGGTGTTCTCGCTGTACGAGGGCATCCACAAGATCACCGACCCGCACGCGGTCAAGTCGCCCGCCTGGGCGTTCGGCGTGCTGAGCGCCGCGATCATCATGGAGATCTTCTCGTTCCGTACCGCGATCGTGGAGTCCAACAAGGTGCGCGGCGACAAGTCGTGGACGCAGTTCATCCGGCGGTCCAAGTCGCCCGAGTTGCCGGTGGTGCTGCTGGAGGACCTCGGCGCGCTGGTCGGCCTGATCCTGGCGCTGCTGGGCGTCACGATGGCCGTGGTGACCGGCAACGGCGTCTGGGACGGCGTCGGCACGGTGTGCATCGGCGTGCTGCTGGCGATCATCGCGATCGTGCTGGCGATCGAGACCAAGAGCCTGCTGATCGGCGAGGGCGCCGACCCGGAGGTCGAGCAGGAGATCCTGCGGGCGCTGGAGTCGGTGGACGAGGTCGATCACGTCATGCACATCCGGACCCAGTACGTCGGCCCGGAGGAGATGCTGATCGCCGCCAAGATCGCGGTGAAGCACGATGACACCGCCGCCGAGGTGGCGCGGGGCATCGATGCCGCCGAGGCCAAGATCAGGGCGCAGTTCCCGGAGGCCCGGCTGATCTACCTGGAGCCGGCCATCGACGAGCCCGCCCGCGAGGACACCCCCGTGGCGACGACCAAGGAGACCCCCGCGTCGTCCTGACGACGTTTCCTGGAAGCACGCCCCTGGAAGTACGTCCCCCTGAGAGACGTTCCCGGCCCGTCCGCGCCTCGCGCGTGGCGGGCCGGAGGCCTTTCCTGAAGGGCGGTGTCGTCCGGAAGGGAAGGCGGCTCCTCGCCGTCCGGCCGCCGGCTGCCGGTCGACCCCAGCCCAGGCTTGATCGGCCGTACCCCGAGAGGTACGTTCCCGCGGCCGGACGGCGAGGACGCCTTCCCATGCTCCCCGCCCGGACCCCTGAAGCCGGGCGGTTCTGGTGTGACCGCGGCGGCTCCGCCGAACCCCCTAGGTCGGCGGCGCCACCGGCGCGGTCACGATTAAGACATTACGTGCGTCCACCCCCGCCGCACGTCCACCCAGAGGAGGGACCGAGTGTCGTCCTGCAGGGGGATACCGCTCGTCCGCATAACACCGCACGGTGAGGTGAGAAGCGGCGCGCAGCGGTCAGTATTGGGGAGTGACCAGCGACCAGCACTCCCAGACCGCGCCGCCGGACGGCCCCGCCGGGGGCCGGCCGGGTGACCAGGCGGCGCCTCCCACCAGGTTCGGCCCGGCGCTCGTCCATCATGCGTGGCGGCTGTCCGGGCGGATCGTCGCGGGCCTGGGCCAGCTGCTGCTGTGGATCCTCACCGGGATCGGCCGGCTGCTGCGCCCGCTCGCGGTACGGATCGGCGCCCGGCTCTACGGCCGCCGCGCCGTACCGCCAGGGGGCCCGGGCGGCGACGGCCGCACCAGGATCGCCCCGGCCGGCGCCACGGCGCCGCTGCCGCGCTGGATCAACACCTGGAGCGACTTCACCGGGTCGTGGTACTTCGCCCCGCTCACCGGCCTCGCGCTGACCATCGCGGCGCTCGCCGAGCTGGCACCCCGGCTGGAGAACCCGGTGAACGTCGCCGGCGCGTTCGCCGTCGCGGCGACGCTGCCGCTGGTGTGGCGCCAGGAGTACCTGCGGCCGGTCGCGGCCGTGGTGCTCGGCGCGTTCGCGGCCAGCCTGCTGACCGGCCAGGCCGTGCTGGTGACGACCGCGTTCGCCGCCCTCTACACGCTGTACGCGCTGGCCAGGCAGCTGCCGAGGCAGTCGGCCGGCGGGCTGGCGGTCGGCGCGGCGGTGACGGTCGCCGTGGTCTACCTGGCGACCGGCACGCTGGACGACATCCCGTGGCCCGCCGCGGTCGTCGCCGTGCTGGCGGCGATCGGGCTCGGCGACGCGCGCCGCGTGGTGGAGACGGCGGGACGGACCCAGGCGGAGGCGCACGAGCGCACCAGCGAGACCCTGACCCGGCTCACCGCCGTCCAGCGCGAGCAGGCCGTGATGCGGGAACGGGCCCGGATCGCCCGCGAGCTGCACGACGTGGTCGCGCACTCGGTCTCGATGATCGCCGTACAGGCGGAGACCGCCCCGTACACGATGCAGAACCTCTCGCCCGAGGCCCGCGCCGGCTACACCGAGATCGCCAGGACGGCCCGGGACGCCCTGGTGGAGATGCGCCGGCTGCTCAGCGTGCTGCGCGCCGACGCCAAGCCCGACCCCGAATCGGCGCCGCAGCCGCGCCTGGACCGGCTGCCCGACCTGGTCGAGCAGCACCGGGGCGCGGGCGGCCATGTCGATCTCGCCGTCCAGGGCGAGCCGCGCTCGCTGTCCACGACGGTCGAGCTGTCGGCGTACCGGATCGTCCAGGAGGCGCTCACCAACGCGCGGCGGCACGCGCCCGGTGCCGGGGTACGGGTCGAGCTCAGCTACCTGCCGGACCGGCTGGCGGTACGGGTCCGCGACGACGGGGCGGCCGCGCAGACCATGATCCTGAACCGGGACGGGACGCCTTCCCGTACTGCCGTACTGGACCCGGCGAACCCCGCCGACCCCGGCCATGCCGGGCGTACTCGCATGGAAACGCCGCAATCGGGCCAAGAGGGCGGCGGACACGGCCTCGTGGGCATGCAGGAACGTGCGACCATGCTGGGCGGACGGTTCTCCGCCGGTCCGGCCGTCGAGGGCGGGTTCCTGGTGGAGGCCGAGCTTCCGCTCACGAGACAGGAGAGCACCACCCGTGATCCCGGTTCCCAGCCGCCGCCCGGCCCCGGCCGACCCTGACCGCCGCGCTCCGCGGTCCGGCGACCGTTCCGGAGCCGCGGCGTGATCGACGGAATGATCAAGGTGCTGGTCGTCGACGACCAGACGATCGTGCGGGCGGGGTTCGCCGCGCTGCTGGACGCCCAGCCCGACATCTCGGTCGCCGGTGAGGCGGGCGACGGCCGCGAGGCCGTCCGGCTGGCCGAGGCCGAGCGCCCCGACGTGGTCGTGATGGACATCCGGATGCCCGGCATGGACGGGATCGAGGCCACCCGCCAGATCCTGGCCAAGCCCTGGGCGGACGGCGTCCGCGTGCTGGTGCTGACCACGTTCGACGTGGACGAGTACGTCTACGAGGCGCTCGCGGTGGGTGCCAGCGGGTTCCTGCTCAAGGACGCCACCGCCGACGAACTGGTGTCGGCCGTACGGGTCGTCGCCCGCGGCGACTCCCTGCTGGCCCCGCAGGTCACCGGGCGCCTCATCCGCGAGTTCACCAAGCAGCGCCGCAACCGCCCGCAGGCACCGTCCGAGCTGGCCACGCTGACCGCCCGGGAGAGCGAGGTCCTGGTCCTCATCGCGGGCGGCCTGTCCAACGGCGAGATCGCGCGGCGCCTCGTGGTGAGCGAGCACACAGTAAAAACCCACGTCGCCCGCGTCTTCACCAAGCTAGGCCTGCGCGACCGAGCCCAAGCGGTCATGCTCGCCTACGAATCAGGCGTGGTAGTCCCCGGCGAGAGCGGCCCCTAGCGGGGGCGCTGCCGGAGGAGGCGCAGGGCCTTCTCCTTCTCGAAGTCCAGGGCCCGGGTGGGCGGCGCGGAGACCCGGCCGATGCGCTCGCCCAGCTCCCGTACCCGCGCCCTGACCTCAGGCTCGGCCAGTACGCGCAGCCCGAAGGCCAGCTCCGCGGGGCCGATGTCGTACCGCTTCTCCAGGGCCAGCGCGAGGGCGACGGCGCGCAGCTCGGCCTCGCCGAACCGCCGGTGCCCGCCGGCGACCCGGCCCTGGGGACCGGGAGCCGCCTCCCGGGTGGCGGGAAGCAGCCCGAGGCTCTCGCGATAGCGGAGCATGCGGGGCGAGGTTCCGAGCCGGCGGGCGGCCTCCGTGATGCGCATGAGGGTGATTCTGACAAATCCGTGTCAGAAAGTCAGGTCCGGCCGTGCTCTCCACCCGGGGACGGCCCTAGACTCGCGGACGTACCGGCACCGGACCCCCGCCCCCGGCGATGACGCCGGTGATGGCGCGGCGGGCGCCGAACCCAGTGGACGACGAGGAGTCGAACAAGCATGGATTACAAGGTCGCCGACCTGTCGCTGGCCGAGTTCGGGCGCAAGGAGATCCGGCTCGCCGAGCACGAGATGCCCGGTCTGATGGCCGTACGCAAGCAGTACGCCCAGGAGAAGCCGCTGCGCGGCGCCAAGATCATGGGCTCGCTGCACATGACGATCCAGACCGCCGTGCTGATCGAGACGCTGGTCGAGCTCGGCGCCGACGTCCGCTGGGTCTCCTGCAACATCTTCTCCACCCAGGACCACGCCGCCGCGGCCGTGGTGGTCGGCAAGGAAGGCACCGCCGACAAGCCGCAGGGCGTCCCGGTGTTCGCCTGGAAGGGCGAGACGCTGGAGGAGTACTGGTGGTGCACCGACCAGGCCCTCGCATGGCCGGACGGAACGCCCCCGAACATGATCCTCGACGACGGCGGCGACGCCACGATGCTCGTGCTCAAGGGCAAGGAGTACGAGAAGACCGGCGTGGTCCCGACCGCCGGCGCCGATGACCCCGAGGAGCTCGGCGTCGTCCTGGCCACGCTGCGCCGCACCATCGCCGAGCGCCCGGGCCGCTGGACCGAGACCGCCGCCGCGATCAAGGGCGTCACCGAGGAGACCACCACCGGCGTCCACCGGCTGTACGAGATGGCCAAGGAGGGCACGCTCGCCTTCCCGGCGATCAACGTCAACGACTCGGTCACCAAGTCGAAGTTCGACAACAAGTACGGCTGCCGGCACAGCGTGATCGACGGCCTCAACCGCGCCACCGACGTCCTGATCGGCGGCAAGGTCGCGCTCGTCGCCGGCTACGGCGACGTGGGCAAGGGCTGCGCCGACGCGCTGCGCGGCCAGGGCGCCCGCGTGATCGTCACCGAGATCGACCCGATCTGCGCGCTGCAGGCCGCGATGGACGGCTTCCAGGTCACCACCCTGGACGACGTGGTCGAGATCGTCGACATCTTCGTCACCACCACCGGCAACTTCAACATCATCTCCGCCGCCGACATGGCCCGGATGAAGCACCAGGCGATCGTGTCCAACATCGGGCACTTCGACAACGAGATCGACATGGCCGGGCTGGCGAAGACCCCCGGCATCGAGAAGATCGACATCAAGCCGCAGGTCGCCGAGTGGCGCTTCGCCGACGGCCACTCGATCCTCGTCCTGGCCGAGGGCCGGCTGATGAACCTGGGCTGCGCCACCGGCCACCCCTCGTTCGTGATGTCCAACTCGTTCACCAACCAGGTGATCGCCCAGATCGAGCTGTTCACCAAGACCGAGGAGTACCCGGTCGGCGTGTACGTGCTGCCCAAGCACCTGGACGAGAAGGTCGCCCGCCTCCACCTGGACGCGCTCGGCGTCAAGCTGACCGAGCTCACCAAGGAGCAGGCCTCCTACATCGGCGTCCACGTCGAAGGCCCGTACAAGCCCGAGCACTACCGCTACTGATAAGTACTGGTGTAGCGACTCCGCCGCCGTACGGCCCGTCCCGGCCGTACGGCGGCGCTCGTACGAGTGGAAGAGGTCTGGTGAGCGATATCGCGGACGTTTCGCTGGCGTACGAGGGCGTCAAGCGGATCGAGTGGGCCGATCGGACGATGCCCGTGCTGCGGCAGATCCGGGAGCGGTTCGCGGCTGAGCGGCCGCTGGCCGGTTTTCGCATCGCGGCGTGCATGCATGTGACGACCGAGACGGCCAATCTCATCCGTACGCTCCAGGCGGGCGGCGCGAGCGTGGCGCTGGCGGCCTCGAACCCGCTGTCCACGCAGGACGACACCGCCGCGGCGCTCGTACAGGAGTACGGGGCGGAGGTGTTCGCGCGTTCGGGTACGGACCGTGAGGGCTATTACCGGCACATCCATCAGGCGCTGGAGACGCGGCCCGACTTCGTCCTGGACGACGGGTGCGACCTGGTCAACACGCTGCACATCGACCGGACGGATCTGCTCGACACCGTCAAGGGCGGGTGCGAGGAGACCACCACCGGCGTGATCCGGCTGCACCAGATGGCCCGCGAGGGGGCGCTGCGGTTCCCGATGGTGGCGGTGAACGACACCGACACCAAGCACATGTTCGACAACCGGTACGGCACCGGGCAGTCCACGCTGGACGGGATCATCCGGGCCACCAACGCGCTGCTCGCGGGCAAGACGATCGTGATCGCGGGCTTCGGCTACTGCGGCCGTGGCCTGGCCGAACGGGCGCGCGGCCTGGGGGCCCTGGTCGTGGTCACCGAGATCGACCCGGTCAAGGCCCTGGACGCGGCGCTGCAGGGCTTCACCGTCCAGCCGATGGCCGAGGCCGCACCGCGCGGCGACGTGTTCATCACCGTGACCGGCAACCGGGACGTGATCACGCCCGAGCACTTCGCGGTCATGAAGGACGGCGCGATCCTGGCCAACTCCGGGCACTTCGACATCGAGATCGACGTCCGCGGGCTGGCCGAACTGGCGGTCGGCGTCAACGAGGGCGTCCGGCCGATGGCCGACGAGTACGTGCTCGCCGACGGCCGGCGGCTGGTGCTGCTGGCCGAGGGCCGGCTGGTCAACCTCGCCGCCGCCGAGGGGCATCCGGCCGCCGTCATGGACATGTCGTTCGCCGACCAGGCCCTCACCTGCGCCTGGCTGGCCGCCGCGTACGCGACCCTCGAACCGGCGGTACACGACGTCCCCAAGGAGATCGACACCGAGGTCGCCCGGCTCAAGCTGGCCTCCATGGCGATCGGCATCGACGCCCTGACCGCCGACCAGGAGGACTACCTGCACTCCTGGCGCCTGGGGTCCTGACCCGTGCCGCGCGGAACGTACCTCCATCTCGACGACGGCGTCGAGGAGACCTTCCAGTGCGCGCCCGGCCCCGGCGGCTGGCGGTACGTGGGGGAACGCTCCGACGGCGTGCGCACCGACCTGGTCGTGGACGCCCGCTGGCGGCAGATCCGGGTCGAGCTGACCGGGCCGCAGTGGTGGATCCGCGGCGGCGTCACCGGCCGAGACCTGGTGTGGGTACGAGGCGGGGACGGCGACGCGACCGAGCACCAGGCGCGTTCCATCGGCTTCCTGGGGGAGTCCCCGGGCTTCCTCGTCGCGCTGTCGCGCTCGCTGGACCTGCGGGCCGGTGAGGGCGTCACGGTACGGCTCGTCCAGGTCGCGGGGACGGCCCTCGCGGCGCTCACCGTCGACCGGCGCTGGCGGCTGGCCGGGATCACCCCGTACGCGACCGAGACCGACCCGCTGCCCGTCGCGCGCTACGAGGTGACCGACCTGGCGACCGCCGAGGAGTACGCGGTCCATCTCGCCGGAGACGTCGTACTGGACGCTCCCGGCATCGAACTCACCGAGCTGCAGTCGCCCCCGAACCTCTAGCCCTGAGGCCGCTGAGGCGGCTGCTGGGGCCAGCCACCGGTATGTGGTGGTTGCTGAGGCCATCCGCCGGTCTGTGGCGGTTGCTGGGGCCAACCGCCCGGAGCGGGAGCGGGCGGCGTGAGGACCTGCTGGTACGGCCCGGCGCCATAGTTCTGCGGCGGCAGGAAGCGCGGCTGCCCCGGCTGGGGGGCGCTCAACGGCGGCGGCATGGGCGGACCCTGCCGCATCGGACCGGCCATCGGAGGCCCGCCGGCCATCGCCATCATGGGAACGGGCACCTGCACGGCCGCGAAGGGCAGCGGACGGCCCAGCTTGCGCATCCGCGCCTCGTAGCGCTTCCAGAGGCGCCACTCCTCGCGGCGGCGCCGTTCGGCCAGCACGGCCGAGATGAAGATCTCCGGGCGCACGCCCGGGGGCGGCGGCGGGCTCACCACGGCGAGCATCCGCTCGGCGATCCGCTCGCCCAGCCCGTCGCGGATCTCGGGACGAAGCTCCCAGAAACGCGACAGGTACTGCCGCGCGGTCAGCGCCAGCTCGTCCGACAGCATCGAGACCTCGAGGGTGCGGCCCCACCCGGCCAGCTGCGGCGGCATCACCGCGACCGGTCCGTGCAGCGCCGAGTGCGGCAGCCGCTCCTGGATCACCACGGTGCCCGCGAACACGTCGCCGAGCCGCTTGCCGCGCCGGTTGAACAGCGAGGTGAGCAGCGCGGGCGCCCCGTACAGGACGAAGAACTCCAGGAACCCCGCCAGCGCCCGTACCAGCGCCTGCCGGAACCGGATCGGCCCGCCGTCGTCGGCCACCACCCGCAGCCCCACCGCGAGCTTGCCGAGCGTGCGGCCGCGCGACAGCGTCTCGAACGCGCACGGGTAGCCGACGATCACCGCGACCATCACCAGGATGCTCAGCCCGACGCCCCACGCCTCGTCCGCGATCAGCGTGGTCATCCCCACCACGTACAGCAGCACGTTGAGGATCATCAGCTGGAAGAACAGGTCCAGCAGGAGGGCGCAGCCCCGGCTCGCCAGCCGCGCCACCCTGATGTCGAGCGCGACGGCCTCGCCGGTGACGAGTTGCGTCAAGGTCCCTCCTCCATTGGGGTGCGGGTCCATTTTGCCCGTACGAGCGGCCAAGGCGTTAGTCTCGCCGGGTGGACGTCGACGCCTACGTGGCCGCGCACAACGCCGAGTGGCAGCGGCTGGAGCGGCTGATCAACTCAACCCGCAAGCTGACCGGCCCCGAGATCGACGAACTGGTCGAGCTCTACCAGCGGACCGCCACCCATCTGTCGGTCGTACGGTCGAGTTCGCCCGACCCGATGCTGGTCGGCCGGCTGTCCGCGCTGGTGGCGCGGGGACGCGCGGCCGTCGCCGGCGCGCAGGCCCCGCTGTGGCGGGACATGGGCCGGTTCGCCACCGTATCGTTCCCGGCCGCCGCGTACCGGATGCGCTGGTGGTGGATCGGCTGCGCGGTGCTCGGCAACCTGGTCGCGCTGGCGCTGGCGATCTGGGTGGCCGGCGACCCGCAGGTCCAGGCCGCCGTCGGCACCTCGCACGAGATCGAGCAGCTGGTCGAGCACGACTTCGCCAACTACTACGTCGAGCATTCGGCCGCGTCGTTCGCGTTCCAGGTCTGGGTCAACAACGCCTGGGTCTCGGCGGTCGCCCTGATCTTCGGCATCCTGCTCGGCATCCCGACCATCTACGTGCTGCTGCTCAACCAGGTCAACCTCGGCATCACCGCGGGCCTGATGTTCGCGCACGGCAAGGGCGACATCTTCTTCGGCCTGATCCTGCCGCACGGACTGCTCGAGCTGACCGCCGTCTACCTGGCCTGCGCCGCCGGGCTCAAGCTCGGCTGGACGATCATCGACCCCGGCCGCCGCCGCCGCGGCCAGGCCCTGGCCGAAGAGGGCCGCGCCGCCATGAGCATCGCGCTCGGCCTGATCGCCGTCCTGCTGGTCTCCGGCCTCATCGAGGGCTTCGTGACCGGCTGGGTCCACGTCACCTGGCTCCGCATCGGCATCGGCGTGGTCGCCGAGGTCGCCTTCCTCGCGTACGTCATCGTCCTGGGCCGCCGAGCCGTCCGCCAAGGCGAAACCGGCGACAGCGACCTCCAACCCGACGTCGCTCCTACGACAGGCTGATCCCAGTTCCTCCTCAGCCGTCACCCGGCCTCAGCGTTGCGATCGCGTGCGAAGCCAGGTGCGAGCGAAGCGAGAACCTGATCGCGCAGCGAGCCCCTGGGCGAGCCGGAGCGATGCGGCGATCGCCGCCGGCGCCCGCCGAAGGAGGGCCTCCAGGCCCGACGCCAAGGGCGACGCCATAAATCAGAGTCGTCCTGCGGCCTTGAGGGCCAGGTAGGCGTCGGCCAGGGCCGGGGCGAACTCTTCGGGTGGGGCGTCGACGACCTCGACGCCGTGGCTGCGCAGTTCGGCGGTGAGACGGCGGCGGTCGGCGCGGGCGCGTTCGGCGGCGGCGGCGTCGTAGACGGCGGCGAGGTCGCCGCGCATCCCGGCCATCTCGCCGACCCGGGGGTCGCCGACGGCGGCGATCATGACCAGGTGGCGGGCGGTGAGCTGGGGCAGGAGGGGGATCAGGCCCTCCTCCATGGCGGCGGTGTTGAGCTCGGTGAGCAGCACGACCAGGCAGCGCTGCCGGACCTTGGACATGATCGTGGAGACCATGCCGGCGGCGTCGCTCTCGATCAGCTCGGGCTCCAGCGGCGCCATGGCCTGCACCATCGCGGGGAGCAGGTCGGTACGGGACGCGCCCTCCACCCGGGTACGGACGCGGCGGTCGTAGGCGAGCAGGTCGACGCGGTCGCCGGCGCGGGAGGCCAGGGCGCCCAGCAGGAGGGCGGCGTCCATCGAGCAGTCGAGCCGGGGGATGTCGCCGACCCGGCCGGCGGCCGTGCGGCCGGTGTCGAGGACCAGGTAGAGGCGGCGGTCGCGCTCGGGGCGCCAGGTGCGGACGACGACGTCGGCGCGGCGGGCGGTGGCCCGCCAGTCGATCGAGCGGACGTCGTCGCCGTCCACGTACTCGCGCAGGGAGTCGAACTCGGTGCCCTGGCCGCGGATGAGGGCCACGTGCTGGCCGGTCAGCTGGCGCAGCTTGGCGAGCTTGCCGGGCAGGTGGCGGCGGGACGGGAAGGCGGGCAGGACGCGGACCGTCCAGGGCGCCGGGCGGGAGAGCTGGCGGGCGGCCAGGCCGAGGGGGCCGACGGAGCGGACGGTCACGGTCACGGCCTTGCGGTCGCCGCGCCGGGTCGGGACCAGGGTGATGTCCGTACGGCGGCGCTCCTTGGCGGGGACGTCCACGCCGGTGGTACGGGTCAGCGCGCCGGCGCTCGGCGGCCAGGCGTCCCGGACGATGGCCTTCAGGCGGCGGCGGCCGAGGTTCTCCACGATGAGGGCGACCTTGGCCTTCTCGCCGAGGCGGACGTTGGTGTCGCCGTCACGGTGGAAGCGCAGCGCCCGGACGTTGCCCGCCAGTGCCAGATCGATCAGCACGCCCAGCAGCAGGACGCCGAACACGCCGAGCAGCGTCCACCAGCTCGGGAAGAAGATCGGCAGCGGAAGGGTGAGCAGGGCCAGCAGCCCCAGGCGTCCGGTCAGCGCCATGCGGAGATCCTTCCGATCCCGTCAGCGGGGGGCCGGGACATGGGCGAGGATGCCCTCCAGCACGCCGTCGGTGGTGGCGCCCTCCAGCTCGGCCTCGGGCCGTAGCTGGACGCGGTGCCGCAGGGTCGGGCGGGCCAGTGCCTTCACGTCGTCGGGGGTGACGTAGTCGCGGCCGGACATCCACGCCCAGGCGCGCGAGGTCGCCAGCAGCGCGGTGGCGCCACGGGGCGAGACGCCGAGTGCCAGGGACGGCGACTGGCGGGTGGCGCGGCACAGGTCGACGACGTACGCGGCGACCTTCGGGTCCAGGTGGACGGTACGTACCGCGGCCTGGCCGGCGGCCAGTTCGGCGGCGCCGGCGACCGGCTTCACCGCCGACAGGTCGCGGGGGTCGAAGCCGGTGGCGTGCCGCTGCAGCATCGAGATCTCCTCGTCCCGGGTGGGGACGGGGACGGTCAGCTTCAGCAGGAACCGGTCGAGCTGGGCCTCGGGCAGCGGGTAGGTGCCCTCGTACTCGATGGGGTTCTGGGTCGCGCAGACCACGAACGGGTCGGGCAGCATCCGCGGCATGCCCTCCACCGAGACCTGCCGCTCCTCCATCGCCTCCAGCAGGGACGCCTGCGTCTTGGGCGGGGTGCGGTTGATCTCGTCGGCGAGCAGCAGGTTGGTGAAGACCGGGCCCTCGCGGAACTCGAACTCCGAGGTCCGGTTGTCGTAGATCAGCGAGCCGGTGACGTCGCCGGGCATCAGGTCGGGGGTGAACTGCACCCGCTTGAAGTCCAGGTCGAGCGCCCGGGCCAGCGTCCTGATCATCAGGGTCTTGGCGGTGCCGGGCACGCCTTCCAGCAGCACGTGGCCGCGGCACAGCAGCGAGATGACCAGGCCGGTGACCACCGAGTCCTGGCCGACGACCGTCTTGGCGACCTCGGCGCGCAGCGCGGTCAGCGCCGCCCGGGCCGACTCGGCCCCCTCCGGGGTGCCGGGGGTGGGTCCGTCGTCGGACGGCAGCCCCTTGTCGAACTCGACTGGGTGGTTCACGAAAGCCGTACCTGCCTTTCCAGGTCGTCGAGGAGGTCGGTGAGCCCGACGAGTTGCCCGTCGTCGCCCGGTTCAGGACCGTACAGTGCCGCGCCGACCATCGCCTCGTCGTAGCCGCTGCGCTGGGCGATGGCGGCGACGATCTCCGCCGCAGAGGCCGGGTCCTGCGCGGCGCTGCGCGGGAGGCCGAGCAGCGGTACGAGGCGCTCGCGCGTTCCGGAGCGCAGCGCGTCGGCGGCGCTGCCACGGGCCCGGTGCGCCCGGTAGAGCCGGGCCCGGCCCTCCACGGTCTCGGCGGAACGGACGATGACCGGCAGGTTCTCGGCCACCACGGGCCCGAGCCTGCGGGCCCGCCACAGCGCGATCAGCAGCACGGCGATGAGCAGCTGGAGGATGAGCAGCCGGACCCCGAACGGGAGCAGGTCGCCCAGCGTCTCCTCCTCGCTGCCGTCGCCCGGCGCGGGCAGGTCGGGGATCAGCCAGACGACCCCGGAGCGGGCGTCCGCGAGGTTCATGCCCAGCGCGGCGTTGCCCTCGTCGCCGAGCTTCTCGTTGGTGAGGGGCTGCGCGGAGCCGAGCACGGTGACCGTACGGCCCGCGGCGGGGATCTGGGCCACCCGGTAGAGGGCGTCCTCCGCGTGGTAGCAGCCGACCCCGCCGGCCTTGATCTGGTACGTGTCGGACTGGCCGAACTCGACCCCGCCGGCGACCCGGGCACCGGGCAGCGCGCATCCCGGCGTGGCGATCGGCTCGAAGCTCCTGCTCGCCCGTTCGATCCCGGGGGCCAGCGCGGTGAGGACGTCCCGGGTCGGCTCGACCAGCAGCAGGTCGGCGCGGGTGCCGCGGAGCAGGGTGAGGTCGGTGTCGGTGAGCCGGTCCGGCCGAGTGATCACCAGGACCGTCCCGGCGACGGCCGGGCCGGCGGCGTCGGTGGCGCGGCGGGCCACCTGGACGGGCGAGCCGCGCTGCTCGATGATCTCGGCGAGCGCGCGGGTGCCGCCCGGTCCCGCCGACTCGGGGTCGAGGTCCTGGGTCGAGCCGGACGGGCGGAGCGCGGCGAGCGCGATCGCCACCACGACCATCGCGAGCACGGCGAGCAGCACGCCCCGCGAGGCCCGCCAGCGGCGGCCGGCGACCTGGCCCGCGGTGGGCCCGTCGCCGCTCGGCCCCGGCCCGGGCGGCGCGGGGGTGGTGGAGGGCTTGGCGCTCATCACCATCGCAGGCCCGCCTCCTCGGCCAGAGCGGCGTCGTCGGTGTCTTCCGTGCCGGCCCGGCCGCTGCCGAGGGGGCGCGGGCGGGCCGCGCGGACCCGGTCGTCCAGGGCCTTCAGCTGCGCGTAGGCCTCGGCGCTGCCGGGCCGGTCGCCGTACCAGACGTCGTCGAAGATCCGTACCCCGCCGCGCAGCGCGTCGGCCAGCTCGGGCAGCGCCTCGCCCGCCTCGGCGGCCAGCTCGTCGGCGGTACGGCCCGGCTGCGGCGCGAGCACGGCCCGTTCCTCCAGGTCGCGGGCGATGGCGCGGAGCCGCTCGCGGATGGCGCGCGGCCAGTCGCCGGCCGCGGCGAACTCCTCGGCGGCCGTGCGGTGGTCGCGGGCGGTGGACGGCTCCTCCTCCAGCAGCGCGTCCCGCCGCGAGCGGAGGTTGCCCCGGCCCCACATCAGCCAGGCGACCAGCGCGATCGCGGCCGCGACCAGGAGCAGGATGACGATCAGCGAGATCCAGCCCATCTCGCCGTTGCCGTGCACCGTGGGGTCGGCGGTCCGGTTGAACAGGTCGCGCAGCCATTCGCCGACCCGGTCGAAGACGCGCTCCAGCCAGGACGGCTGATCGCGGTCGTAGATCGGCTTCTCCAGCTCGCGCCGGGCCATCTCCCGGGCCTCGTCGCGGCCGATCGGATCGAGCATCACGGCATCGCTCCCGGTCCGGAACGCACGGGCTCGCCCTGGGGGGCGGAACGGCTCAGGGACGGGGTTCGCCAGGCTTCGAAGAACTCGTCGTCGCCGGAGGGCGCGCCCTCGGGGCTCCGGCCGTTGCCCGCCGGGGCGGTGGGGACGGACGGGACGGACGAGGTACGGGCCGCGGCGCGCTCGTGCGCACGGGTGCGCAGCTCCAGGTCGAAGCCCTCGCGGCGCATCCGGCGGTCCAGGTAGAGCAGGGTGATCACGCCCGCGTCGAACGGCAGCACCACCGTCCAGCTCACGATGCGGCCCACGGTGTCCACGGCCAGGGCGAGCATCGTGGCGCTCTCGCCGCCGCTGCCCGAGCCGAAGAAGAGCAGCTCGACCAGCAGGAACGGGATCCGCAGCGCGAAGAAGCCCATGAACACGGTGACCAGGATGGCCAGCAGGCAGGTCCCGAAGGTCCGCCACCAGCGGCCGCGGGACAGCGCGTGCGCGCGCTTGAGGGCGCCGCCGACGGTCTGCCGTTCCATCACCACGGCGGGCGCGGCCAGCACCAGCAGCACGTACAGCCAGACCATCAGGACCGCGCCGAGGGGGAAGCCGATGATTCCGGCCAGCACGCCGATCCCCGCAGGGGCGTCGGTCACGATGAACAGGGCGAACGGCAGGATCGGCAGGGCCAGGGCCAGCAGCGGGATCAGCGTGACCGCCAGGGCGGTGAGGATCAGCCGGCCCAGCCGGGGCCGGGTGTCCCGCCACGCGCCGCGCAGCGAGACCCGCCGGCCGAACAGCCCGCGCCCGATGACCGGCCCCATCAGCCCGGCCAGCAGCACGATCGCCAGCGCCGACAGCACCAGGCCGAACGCGCCGAGGGTGAACTGGGTCCCGACCGAGCGCACCACCCAGCCGGGCGTCACCTCGTCGCGCGCCGTACGGCCGACGAAGAAGTAGGCCGCCACCGAGCCGGCCACCTGGATCACGGTGGTGAGCAGCAGCGACGGGCCGAGGACGGCGCGCGGATACAGCCGGATGCACGCGATCGCGCCGTCCAGGATCTCGGAGATCGACAGCGGCCGGAACGGGATCTCGCCGCCCAGCGCGGGCGGCGTGCCGGCGCCCGGCGCGTCGCCCCCGGGCACCGGAGAGCCCGGGACGGCATGCTCGTCCCTACCGTCCGGTGTCGCCATGTCTGCTCCCCGCGCGATGACTCGTGTGGTCATCCTGCCACGGGCGGGATGCCGGGATGGCCGGTCCCGCCGGGCCCGGCGGGCGATCTTCGCGGGAGCGGGATACCGATCGAGGTCAAACGGTCCGTCCGCGGTGCCGGTCTTGTTTACAATCCGCCCTTTGGGCCAGACTGCGGCGGGGCCGGCGGCGCCGGTCGGCCGTACCGGAGCGGTCATGGACCAGGCAAACGCGGGTAACCTGGCACGCTGAGGTGTGTTTCCCCCTTTCGACAAGTCCCACTGAACCCCGACTTAGTGACGATGAGGGCCATGAGAGGACGCGTACTGGTCGTCGACGACGATCTCGCTCTCGCCGAGATGCTCGGCATCGTGCTGAGAGGCGAGGGTTTCGAGCCGTCGTTCGTCCATGACGGCGACAAGGCGCTCGAGGCGTTCCGGGAGACCCGGCCCGACCTCGTGCTGCTCGACCTGATGCTGCCCGGCGCCGACGGGATCGACGTCTGCCGCCAGATCCGCGGCGAGTCCGGCGTGCCGATCGTCATGCTGACCGCCAAGAGCGACACCGTGGACGTGGTGCTCGGCCTGGAGTCGGGCGCCGACGACTACATCGTCAAGCCGTTCAAGCCCAAGGAACTGGTGGCCCGGGTCCGCGCCCGGCTGCGCCGCACCGACGAGCCCGCGCCCGAGACGCTGCAGATCGGCGACATCACCATCGATGTGGCCGGCCACTCGGTCAAGCGCGGCGACCGGCACATCCCGCTGACCCCGCTGGAGTTCGACCTGCTGGTGGCGCTGGCCCGCAAGCCGCGCCAGGTGTTCACCCGCGAGGTACTGCTCGAGCAGGTGTGGGGCTACCGGCACGCCGCCGACACCCGGCTGGTGAACGTCCATGTGCAGCGGCTCCGAGCGAAGATCGAGAAGGACCCGGAACGTCCCGAGATCGTGGTGACCGTCCGCGGTGTCGGCTACAAGGCCGGTCCCGCCTGAACGGGCCGTTCCGCCCCCGCCCCCTGAGCGTGATGAGCACGTCGAGATGACTGGCTTGAAATGACCGCTTCGACATGAACCGGCCCCACATGAGCAGGCCCGAGATGAATCGGGCCAAGCGGTTCGTCCGCCGCGGGCTCGGCACCGCGCGCCGGGTGCTGCGCGGCGCGATCGGCCGTGCCTACGTGCGCTGGCGCCGCTCCATCCAGCTGCGGGTCGTCACCTCGACGCTGTTCATCTCGGCGATCGTGGTGGCGATCCTCGGCCTGTTCCTGATGCAGCAGATCACCACGGCGCTGATGGACGGCAAGATCAAGACGGCTCGGCTGCAGCTCGACGAGGGCCTGGCCGCCGTGCAGCGCGATCTCGGCAACCCGTCCGAGGACGCCGGCGGCCGGCTGGAGACCGTGGTCAACTCGCTGAAGTCGCGCAGCGGCCCGTCCGGGCTGTACGAGGTCTACATCCGCGACGTCCGCCAGCCGTACTTCGACGGGTTCGCCACCAACGAGCTGCGCAAGGAGAGCGTCCCGCAGCGGCTGCGGGACCAGCTCGGCAAGGGCGCCTCGGGTACCCGGGCGTCCACCTACGGCAAGCTCTCCTACATCGGCCAGCCCGACGAGCCCGGCCTGATCGTCGGCGGCAAGACCGGCCAGTTCGAGCTGTACTACCTGTTCCCGCTGACCGAGGAGCAGCACACGCTGACCTTCGTCGTCCGCTCCCTCGGCGGCGTCGGCGCGGTGCTGGTGCTGCTGCTGGCCGCGATCGCCTCGCTGGTCACCCGGCAGGTGGTGATCCCGGTACGGCTCGCCGCGCAGGGCGCCCAGCGGCTGGCCGCCGGGCGGCTGGAGGAGCGGATGCGGGTCCGCGGCGAGGACGATCTGGCCCGGCTGGCCCGCTCGTTCAACGAGATGGCCGCCAACCTGCAGGAGAAGATCGGCGAGCTGGAGGACCTGTCGCAGGTCCAGCGGCAGTTCGTCTCCGACGTCTCGCACGAGCTGCGCACCCCGCTCACCACCATCAGGATCGCGGCCGACATGCTGTACGAGTACCGCGACACCTTCTCCGACCCGGCCGTCGGCCGGTCCGCCGAGCTGCTGCAGAGCCAGCTGGAGCGGTTCGAGTCGCTGCTGGCCGACCTGCTGGAGATCAGCCGGTACGACGCCGGTGCGGCCACCCTGGACGCCGAGTCGCTGGACATGCGCGACCTGGTGCTGCGCGCCGTGGGCGACATCCAGGGGCTGGCCGAGCGCAAGGGCAGCAAGGTCGTCTTCCAGCTGCCGGGCGAGCCCTGCATGGCCGAGGTCGACCGCCGCCGCGTCGAGCGCATCATGCGCAACCTGCTGGTCAACGCCGTCGAGCACGGCGAGGGCGAGGACATCGTGGTCTCCGTGGCGGCCGACCGCGACGCGGTGGCGGTGTCGGTACGCGACCACGGCGTCGGCCTCAAGGCGGGCGAGGGCCAGATGGTCTTCGACCGCTTCTGGCGCGCCGACCCCGCCCGGGCCCGGACGACCGGCGGCACCGGGCTCGGCCTCTCGATCTCCCGCGAGGACGCCCAGCTGCACGGCGGCTGGCTGCAGGCCTGGGGCGAGCCCGGCGCGGGCTCGCAGTTCCGGCTGTCGCTGCCCCGGGTCGCCGGAACCGAGCTGCGCGGCTCCCCGCTGCCCCTGGTGCCCCCGGGCGCCGGCGGCCCGCGGCCCGTGTTCGCGGAGCTGGAGGTGGGAGAGTGAGCTGGCGATGCGTAGCGGGTCTCGCGACCGCGGCCGCGCTCCTGCTGGGCGGCTGCGCGGGCGTGCCCAGCGGCGGCCGCGTGATCACCGGCAAGGCCGCCGAGGGTGCCGATCAGGTCGACGACCCGTACGTCCGGCTCGTTCCGGTACGGCCGCGTTCCGAGTGGGGACCGCAGCAGATCGTCTCCGGCTTCCTCGCGGCCTCCGCGAGCTTCGACGACGGCCACGCCGTCGCCCGCGAGTACCTCTCCTCGCCCGGCCTGTGGCGGCCCGGCGCCCGTCCCGCCGTGACCGTCTACCAGGAGCGGCAGGAGCCGGAGATCGTCAAGGAGAACGCCACCACCGCCACCGTGCGGGTGCAGGGCCAGCAGCTCGGCACCATCGACCAGGGCGGCCAGTACATCGCCGCGCCCAAGAACGTCGAGGTCGTCTTCCAGCTCGGCAAGACCTCGCAGGGCGTGTGGCGGGTCACCGCCCTTCCGTCTCAGGCGCAGACCGGGCTGCTGCTGACCAAGGGCGACGTGGACCGCGCGTTCCGTACGGTCAACCTGTTCTTCTTCGCGCCCGACCGGCACACCCTCGTCCCGAACGGGATCTTCCTGCCGCTGGTGAACCGCCAGGACCTGCCCGCGCATCTCGTCCGGGCCCTGCTGGACGGCCCGACCGCCTGGCTCGGCCCGGCGGTGGAGAGCACGTTCCCGTCCGGTACCAAGCTGCGCGGCGTGTCGGTCAGCAAGAACGTCGCCACGGTGAACCTCAGCAAGGAGGCCCGCGGCGCCAACGTGGAACGGATGTCGGCCCAGCTCGGCTGGACGCTGCGCCAGCTCTCGGAGATCAAGCACTGGCGGCTGCAGATCGAGGGCGAGACCGTCGTCCCGGACGGCGTGCCGGCCACCCAGCCCGTCCGGGCCTGGCAGGCCAACGACCCCGACGGCGACTCCAGCAACAAGAACGCCTACGTGATCGGCGCGGCCGGCCATCTCAGCCAGCTCCTGCAGGACCAGCCGCAGCCGGTCGCCACCGGTGACGCAGGCCGGCTGACCCGTCCCGCCGTCGCGCCCGACTACGTCGAGGTCGCCGGCGTCAGCCCCAAGGGCGACCAGCTCCTGGTCGGAGACCTGATCGCGGGCTCGGTCACGATCCGTACGCTGCTGAACTCCTCGCACAAGGGCTCCCGCTTCACCGCCCCGTCCTGGGACCGCGACGGCCGCCTGTGGACGGTCGAGTCCAGCGGCGACAAGTCCTGGCTCTGGGTCCGCGAGCGCCGGGGCCGTGCCCCCGTACGCGTCGAGCACTGGGGCCTGGCCGGCCGCGAGGTGCTGGCGTTCCGCGTCTCCCGCGACGGCGTCCGCGCCGCCGCGATCGTCAACATGGACGGCCGCGCCCAGGTGCAGATCGGCCGGATCGTCCGCCGCGACGGCACCGACGTCGGCTCGTTCCTGCCGGTCAGCTCCGAGCTGGGCGGCGCCATCGACCTGGCCTGGCGCGACTACGGCACCCTCGCCGTCCTGGGCCGCAAGAACCTCGACTCCCAGATCCTGGCCTACCTCGTCCCGGTCAGCGGCGGCGCGATCAGCTCCCTGGGCGTCGGTGCCCTCGGGCAGCCCCAGTCGATCGCCGCCGCGCCGCACGAGCCCGTCCTGATCGGGACGAGGGCGTCCCACAAGAAGCAGGTCTGCCGCCAGCGGACCCCGCGCGACCGGTTCAGCGAGTGGGTCTGCAACATCCCCGCCTCCGACCCGACCTATCCCGGCTGAGACTCCCGGCGGTCATCCACAATCCGGTTCCCCTCTGGCCGGGCCGTACCGCGCTCGCCACCCTGGATCCATGGGATTCGCGACGGCTCTCCTGGACCTCCTCCTGCCGCAGCTCTGCGCGGGCTGCGGCCGTCCGCCCGCCCTTTTATGCGGGTCCTGCGCCGGTCTCCTGACCGCCTTACCCCGTCCAGCGTGGCCTGATCCCGTTCCTACGGGCCTGCCGCGCCCCTGGACGGCCACGACGTACGAGGGCCCGATCAGATCCATCATCGCCGCCCACAAGGAATCCGGGCGGACGTCGCTGGCCCGTCCCCTGGGCGAGGCGCTGGGCCGTACCGTCCAGACCGTCCTGTTCCAGCACGGCGGGCAGCACGGCGCGACCGTGGTGCCGGTGCCCTCGGGACGGGCGGCGGTCCGCCGCCGGGGCCATGATCCGACCTGGCGGATGACCGAGGCGGCGGTCGCGGGGCTGTGGACGGCCGGGATGCCCGTCAACGGGCTCCAGGCGCTCCGGCAGCGCCGCCGGGTGGCCGATCAGGCCGGACTGACGGTGGGGCGGCGAGCGGCCAATCTGGCGGGCGCGCTGGAGGTCCCGCCCGCGCTGGACGTGACCGGCCGCAGGGTCGTCCTCGTCGACGACGTGATCACGACCGGCAGCACCCTCGCGGAGGCCGCCCGCGCGCTCCGCGCGGCGGGCGCCGAAGTGATCGCCGCCGCCACGGTCGCCGCCACCCCCCGCCGCCGCCCCGCGGTGAAGCACGGCGCGCGGAGGTGAGTTTCTTCATTTCCCGCCGAGTGGGCGGTGCTGAGTTACCGAACGTAGCGATCGGCGCCCGACGTGTCGTTGCTCGCCGTGAACGTGGTGATTTGAACGGTCACGTGCTGTGAGGGTCGCGGTACAGGTTTCCCAAACTCGTCAGCTGGCCGGACGCGCTCGTCGCGCGGACCCGGGCGGGCGGCCGAAAGCCCTGTGGGCGAGGCGATCGCGGCGTTCCGGAAGGCGCGCGGGAGGGAGCCGGAGGTGGCGTGCGGGGCCTCTTCGATGACGGACTGTGAGTATTTCCTCCCTCCAGCCCCCTGACATTCGCGGCTTTAGGGGTTAGCGTTCCTGACATGGCACCCGCCCGGGTCCGTGGTTGCGTCGGATCGCAGTGCTCGTCAGGAGCACGTCAGGCGATCCGGCAAGCCGATGCCAGGCGCAGGCGAAACGGCCCACGTAAGGCGACTTCTCGTCGACCGATCACGGTGCGCCTTAGAAGTCAGTCCTGCCTCGTCGGGAGATCCGATATCCCCCGTAACGGGAGAAGGGCAGTAGTGGCGATAGCGCCGCGAACCCCTCAGCAGGCGAATGTGGGGACGAAGACCAGGTCGGCCGGGCGGGTGCGACCCCAGCGGGTCGTGGCGTCCGCTCCCCGAAGCAGGGATGCGGGGGCGGGCGAGGATCGCAATCGGGAGAAGGGGGGTCCCGCGTGGACATCATCGTGAGGGGCCGTCACACCGACGTCAACGACAGGTTCCGCAGGCACGTCGACACCAAGCTGGCCAAGATCGAACGGCTTGACAGCAAGGTCAGGCGGGTCGATGTGGAGGTGTCGCAGGAACACAACCCACGCATGGCCGACAAGCGCGAACGGGTCGAGCTGACGATCCGCTCGCGCGGCCCGGTGATCCGGGCCGAGGCCGCGGCCGATGACCGGTACGGAGCCCTCGACCTGGCGCTGGACAAACTCGAGTCCAGGCTGCGCCGCGACAGCGACCGCCGCAAGGTCCATCACGGCAGCCGGGCGCAGGCCAAGCTCGCCACGATGGAGCCGATCCCCGACGCCGTTCCGGACGTGCTGCCGGCGTCCCCGCCGCCCGTGCCCGCCGCGGCGGCCGAGGAGCGGGCCGACGACTACGAGGCCGTCGACGATCACCTGATCCCCATCCCCATGGAGGGCGACGGCCCCATCGTCGTCCGCGAGAAGTTCCACAAGGCCGAGCCGATGGGAATCGAGCAGGCCCTCTTCGAGATGGAGTTGGTCGGCCACGACTTCTTCCTCTTCCGCGACAAGGCCTCGGGGCACCCTTCCGTCGTCTACCGGAGAAGGGGCTGGGACTACGGAGTCATCCGCCTCATCGAAGAGTGATGTGGCACCTGCGTCACGTCACCGCCCAGAGCGTGCCATGATCTAGAAAGGCGTTACTCAGCACAGCCGCGGACGCGGTGGTCCGGGGCGATGGATGCGCGCCGAGCGCGCGCCCGCGACGCGGGGCCCTCGGCCGCACCCGCTCCCGCCCCGGCCCCTCGCCCGCGTGACCCTCCGCACGTCCCCAGGATCACCAACAGCGAAGGGGGGAAGCGGCGTCTCCTCCACGCCGCGCCTCAGGTGAGCGAGAATCCCCAGGCTCGCGGCGCCGCCCCGGTGCCCCGGCAGGCCACTGGCGACAGCCCGGCCGGAGAGGGCCCCGGCGATCCGATCCGGGTGCTCATCGTCGACGACCACGCGCTGTTCCGCCGCGGCCTCGAGATGGTCCTGCAGGGCGAGGAGGACATCGAGGTCATCGGCGAGGGCGGGGACGGCCACGAGGCCGTCGAGATGGCCGGCGACCTGCTGCCCGACGTCGTCCTGATGGACATCAGGATGCCGCGCCGCAGCGGCATCGAGGCCTGCACGGCGATCAAGGACGCGGCGCCCAGCGCCAAGATCGTGATGCTGACCATCAGTGACGAGGAGGAGGACCTCTTCGAGGCGATCAAGGCAGGGGCCAGCGGCTACCTGCTCAAGGAGATCTCCATCGACGAGGTACCGCACGCCGTGCGCGCGGTGCACGGCGGCCAGTCGCTGATCAGCCCCTCGATGGCCTCCAAACTGATCACCGAGTTCGCCGCGCTGGCCAAGCGCAGCCAGGAGCGCACCCAGCAGGTCCCCGCGCCCCGGCTCACCGAACGCGAGATGGAGGTGCTCCGGCTGGTCGCCCGCGGCCTCGGCAACCGGGAGATCGCCCGCGAGCTGTTCATCTCCGAGAACACCGTGAAGAACCACGTCCGCAACATCCTGGAGAAGCTGCAGCTGCACTCCCGGATGGAGGCCGTGGTCTACGCCGTACGGGAGAAGCTCCTCGAGATCACCTGAGGATCTCCCGTTCCGCTGCGTGCCGGGGTGCCCGCCGTGCCCCGCGCCCGCCGCGCCCCTGTACCGCGCGCTGCGGCGCTGCGGCGGAGCGGCGGAGCGGCGGAGCGGCGGAGCGTGCCGGGTCCGCTGCCCGAGCACCGGCGCGTGGCTGATCCCGCTCGGCGGGGACGGCACGGACGCCGGGGATATCGGCACCGGCCGGAGCCTGCTGGAGTCGGCCTCCACCTTCGCCGGTCCCTGACACGGGACCCCGTCCCCGTCGATCGCTGACACCGGCCATACCGTTTTGTCGGTGTCGTGGCCTAGCATCGGCGCCGTGGAAGCGATGGAATTGGACGCGGGCGAGGTGCGGCGGCTGCAGCTGCGGGCGCAGGGCTTGCTGGGGGCCGGACTGCGGCGCGGCGGCGTCCCCGGCCTGCTGCATTCCCTGGGGGCCGTGCAGCTCGACACGATCTCCGTGCTGGCGCGCTCGCACGAGCTGGTCCCGTACGCACGGCTCGGTCCCGTCGGGCGGGACGCCGTGGAGAGCGCCTATTGGGGCGACGGCGCGGGCTTCGAGTACTGGGCGCACGCGGCCTCGGTGCTGCCGCTGGACGACTGGCCCCTGTTCGCCTTCCGGCGCAGGGCGTTCCAGAAGCGGGGATGGCGCTGGCACAAGGTCCCCGAAGGCATCTGCGACCAGGTCCTCGACCGCCTGCGGGCGGAGGGGCCGCTGACGACCAAGGAGCTGGGCGGGGCCAAGTCGGGTGGCGACTGGTGGCAGTGGAGCGACCACAAGATCGCAATCGAGTGGCTGCTGGACATCGGCGAGGTCGTCTGCGTGCGCCGGGTCGGGTGGCGCCGGGTGTACGACCTGGCCGAACGGGCGATCCCCACGGAGCTGCTCGCCCAGGACCTGGACGACACGGAGTGCCTGAAGCGGCTTGTCGCGCGGGCGGGCCGGTCGCTGGGCGTGGCCACCAAGGCCGATCTGGCCGACTACTACAGGATCAGGATCGACCAGGTGGACGCGGAGGCGGCCGGGCTGGTGCCCGTACAGGTCCAGGGCTGGCGGCAGGGCGCGTGGGCCGATCCGGCCGCGCTGGCCGAGCCCGTACGGGGCCGGCACGCGACGACGCTGCTGTCGCCGTTCGACTCGCTGGTCTGGGACCGGGCGCGGACGTCCCGGGTGTTCGGGTTCGATCACCGGCTGGAGGCGTACGTGCCCAAGGCCAAGCGGGTCCACGGATACTTCGCGATGCCCCTGCTGTCAGGCGGGAGGCTCCTGGGACGGGTCGATCCGGCGCGCGAGGGCCGCACCCTCGTGGCGCGGCAGGTCTCGTTCGAGCCCTGGGCGGTGAAGACGGCGGCCCGTACCGAAAAGACCCTCGCCGCCCTGGACACCGCTTTGCGCCAGGCCGCCGCCTGGGTGGGATGCGACGCCGTTCGCGTCGAACGCATGGACCCGCTCGAAGGCGGCCGGACCCTCGCCCTCGACACACCCGGCTAGGCTGCTCAGACGGCGTCTAGGACGTGTCCCGACCTGATCCGGGTCTTGGAAACGCACACGCCTCAGCCGTGTGGGGGGTGCTGGGGGTCGGTGTGGACGGGGGTTTCGAGCGTCTCGCCTCTGCGGCCGCCGCGGCGTTTATCGGTACGGCTGCCGAATACGGTGTAATCGACGATCTCCGGGATCACCCGGGGGGCGTCCACCACGACGTCGGAGAAGATGTGGACGACCCCGCCCACGATGAAGCCGAGGACGAAGATCGCCACGCCGACCCAGAAGAACACCCAGGCCGGACCCAGGCACAGGGCGACCCCGCCGACGATGAAGCCGAGGACCATGATGGCGACGGCCACCCATGAGCCGGGGCGCCCCGCATGTGAACCGTGTGATTCGTCGGACATGACCACGCCTCCCTAGATTGTGCACTGAGAGATCTTCCTCGGACCCGCGGGGCCAAACGGGAAGCGCCGTGGATTGCGTCGCGACGTGACCTAGACCATTCTGGGTCTCGCCTACGATGGGCATAGTACGTGTGGTGTGCGTGCCGCCTGGAGCGGTGACCCACGATCTGCAAGGAGCCTCCGAGAGTGCCGCCAGTCATCGATAAGATCCTTCGTGCGGGCGAGGGCAAAATCCTGCGCAAGCTCAAGAAGCTCGCGGATCAGGTCAACTCGATCGAGGAGGACTTCCTCGAGATGAGCGATGCCGAGTTGCGCGAGCTGACCGACAAGTACCGGGAGCGGATCGCCGACGGCGAGACCGTGGACGATCTGCTGCCCGAGGCGTTCGCGACCGCCCGCGAGGCGGCCAAGCGGGTGCTGGGCCAGCGCCACTACGACGTACAGGTGATGGGCGGGGCCGCCCTGCACCTGGGCAACATCGCCGAGATGAAGACCGGTGAGGGCAAGACCCTCACCTGCGTGCTCCCGGCCTACCTGAACGCGCTGTCCGGCGACGGCGTGCACGTGGTCACGGTGAACGACTACCTGGCCAAGCGCGACGCCGAGTGGATGGGCCGCGTGCACCAGTTCCTCGGCCTCGAGGTCGGCGTCATCCTCCCGCAGATGACCCCCGACGAGCGCCGTGTCGCCTACAACTGCGACATCACCTACGGGACCAACAACGAGTTCGGTTTCGACTACCTGCGCGACAACATGGCGTGGAGCCTGGACGAGTGCGTCCAGCGCGGCCACCACTTCGTGATCGTGGACGAGGTCGACTCGATCCTGATCGACGAGGCCAGGACCCCGCTGATCATCTCCGGTCCGGCGGAGCAGAACTCCAAGTGGTACGGCGAGTTCTCCAAGATCGTTCCGCGGCTGAAGCGGGCCGAGCTGATCAGCACCGCCGGCCAGGTCGACCAGTACGGCCCCGGCGACTACGAGGTCAACGAGAAGAAGCGCACGGTCGGCATCACCGAGTCCGGTGTCGAGAAGGTCGAGGACTGGCTCGGCATCGACAACCTCTACGACTCGGTCAACACGCCGCTGGTGAGCTTCCTCAACAACGCGCTGAAGGCCAAGGAGCTCTACAAGAACGACAAGGACTACGTCGTCATGAACGGCGAGGTCCTGATCGTCGACGAGTTCACCGGCCGGATCCTGCACGGGCGCCGCTACAACGAGGGCATGCACCAGGCCATCGAGGCCAAAGAGGGTGTGACGATCAAGGACGAGAACCAGACGCTCGCCACGATCACCCTGCAGAACTACTTCCGCCTGTACGGCACGCTGAGCGGGATGACCGGTACCGCCCAGACCGAGGCGGCCGAGTTCAACAAGACGTACAAGATCGGCGTGGTGCCGATCCCGACCAACAAGCCGATGATCCGCGAGGACGTCGCCGACGTGGTCTACAAGACCGAGCAGGCCAAGTTCGAGTCCTGTGTCGACGACATCGCCGAGCGGAGCGAGAAGGGCCAGCCGGTCCTGGTCGGCACGACGTCGGTGGAGAAGTCCGAGCGGCTGAGCAAGATGCTCAAGCGGCGCGGGATCGAGCACAAGGTGCTGAACGCCAAGCACCACGAGCAGGAGTCGATGATCGTGGCCGAGGCCGGCCGCAAGGGCGCGGTCACGGTCGCGACCAACATGGCCGGCCGCGGTACCGACATCATGCTCGGCGGCAACCCCGACTTCCGGGCCGACCTGGAGCTGCACCAGCGCGGGCTTTCCCCGCTGGAGACGCCCGAGGAGTACGAGTCGGCCTGGCCCGAGGCGCTGGAGAAGGCCAAGGACGCGGTCAAGGGCGAGCACGAGGAGGTCGTCGAGGCCGGCGGCCTGTACGTGCTGGGCACCGAGCGGCACGAGTCGCGCCGGATCGACAACCAGCTGCGCGGCCGTTCCGGCCGGCAGGGCGACCCGGGCGAGTCCCGGTTCTACCTGTCGCTCGAGGACGATCTGATGCGGCTGTTCAACTCCGCCCGGGTCGAGTCGATCATGACTCGGCTGAACATCCCGGACGATGTGCCGATCGAGTCCAAGATCGTGTCCAATGCGATCCGGTCGGCGCAGGCGCAGGTCGAGCAGCAGAACTTCGAGATGCGCAAGAACGTCCTGAAGTACGACGAGGTGCTCAACCGGCAGCGCCTGGTCATCTACGCCGAGCGCCGCAAGGTGCTGGAGGGCGCCGACCTGCACGAGCAGGTCCGCAACATGATCGACGAGGTCGTGGCCGGCTATGTCGCCGGTGCCACCAGCGAGGGCTTCGCCGAGGAATGGGACCTGGACAAGCTCTGGAAGGCGTTCAAGCAGCTCTACCCGATCTCGATCGACATCGACGAGCTGGTCGAAGAGGTCGGCGGCGAGATGTCCGGGCTGGACGCCGAGACGCTGATGGGCAAGATCCGCGAGGACGCCGAATCATGCTACGACAAGCGCGAGGAGGAGCTCGGCGCGGAGGTCATGCGCGAGCTGGAGCGCCGCGTGGTGCTGTCGGTGCTCGACCGCAAGTGGCGCGAGCACCTGTACGAGATGGACTACCTCCAGGAGGGCATCGGCCTGCGGGCCATGGCGCAGCGCGACCCGCTGGTGGAGTACCAGCGCGAGGGCTTCGACATGTTCAACGCGATGCTCGACGGCATCAAGGAGGAGTCGGTCGGCTACCTCTTCAACCTCGAGGTCGAGGTCGAGGACCAGCCGGAGGCCCCCAAGGTGGGCGCCGAGCCCGTCTCGGTCTCCAAGACCGCCAAGAAGGACGAGGACGACGTCCCCTCGGATGACGTCCCCGCCGAGGCGGAGGACGACACCGAGGACAAGGCGGAGCACCACCCGTCCATCAAGGCCAAGGGGCTGGACGACCGCAAGCGGCCGCAGAAGCTGGACTACTCCGCGCCGACCGTCGACGGTGAGGGCGGCGTCGAGCACCACAGCGAGGAGTCGGCCGACGAGTACGCCGGCGTCTCCCGCAACGACCCGTGCCCCTGCGGTTCGGGCAAGAAGTTCAAGCGCTGCCACGGCGACCCCCGCAACAAGAAGTAGGGCGAGTTTCCAGAGTCGCGGGGGGGGGGGGGGGGGGGGGGGGGGGGGGGGGGGGGGTGGGGGGGGGGG
>NZ_JBIRAW010000047.1:0-63560 GCF_044326315.1 Actinomadura sp. 9N407
CTGGACCGGTGACAGCAGACCGACGTCACCGGTCCGGCCATTCCGGTTCCTCCATCATCCCCGAGCTCATCGCCGCCGGGCACGAGGTCACCGGCCTGGCCCGGTCGGACACGGCCGCGGCAGCGGTATCAGCGCTCGGCGCGAAGGTGCGCCGCAGCGACCTGAAGGATCTCGACGGGCTCATGGAGGCGGCCGCGGACTCCGACGGCGTCATCCACGTCGCGCACAGGCAGGACCTGCTTCCGTTTGGCGGGATGAACGCCGTGTCCGCTGCGGAGTTCCCGGTCATGCTCGCGTACGGCGAGGCACTCGCGGGAACCGGAAAGCCGCTGGTCGCGGCGGGGAGCATCGGCTCGTCCGGGAAGCTGGGCCGCCCGGCCACCGAGAAGGACCCGGCCCTTCCCGTCGGCGATGAGCACAAGGGCACCCTCCGGGTCCGCAACGTGGTGGAAACCGCCGTCATCGACCTCGCCGAGCGGGGAGTGCGGTCCTCGGTCATCGCCACGCAAAGCTACCCGGCGTCCAACCTCATCACCCGCCGGACCCTCGGCTGGGAATCCGCCCAGCCCAGCCTGCTCGCCGATTTGGACAACGGCCACTACTTCCCCGCCGGCTGACGGCAGGGACCCCAATCGCAACGAACCGGCACCTGACCATCACGCGGATCTTCTGAAAGGGACGCTGAGAATATGACCACGGTGGGATTCATCGGAAGCGGAAACATCGGCAGTGCCATCGCACGGCTCGCCATCGAGGCCGGGTACCAGGTCGTGCTCAGTAACTCGCGCGGTCCCGAGACGCTCGCGGACACGGTCGCGGAACTGGGGCCGCGGGCGTCCGCGGCGACGAGCGGGGAGGCCGCGGCGGCCGGTGACATCGTCGTGGTCACCGTGCCGGTCAAGGCCTTCCCTGACATGCCTGCCGCGCCACTGGCCGGGAAGACGGTCATCGACACCTGCAACTACGGCCCCGAACGCGACGGGCCCATCCCCGAACTCGACAGCAAGTCGCTGACCTCAAGCGAACTGCTGCTGCGGTACATCCCGGACGCCATGGTCGTCAAAGCGTTCAACAACATCTTCTTCAAGCACCTGCTGGCACTCACCTGCCCGGAAGGAGCCGCCGACCGCTCGTACCTGCCGATCGCCGGCGACTCCGCGCCGGCCAAGGCAGCGGTGACCGCATTTATCGAATCCATCGGATACAGCGTCGTGGACACGGGACCGCTGGCCGACAGCTGGCGGCAGGCAACGGACACACCGGTCTGGGGCACCCCATACGGGCCACCCTCGAACGAGAAGGGCCGGCCGGCCGGCGGGGACGCCATCCGCGCGGCACTGGCCACCGCAACGCGGTAACCGCAAGCTGGCGCGGGCGCGGTACGGGCCCGCCGCAGGTGCGAAGAGCCCGTTTGCTCAGGTGGGAAGTTCGGTGATGCTGAGGGCGAAGTCCAGGTTCCCCACCCCATGGTTGGCGAAGCCTACTGTGACCACGCCCGCTCCTCAGCGTCGGATACAGCGCTCCCGATGGGACTTCTGACCGGCGCCTTCGCCGGATGACCGGCTGTCCGACGCTGGGTGTTTCAACGTCACATGCCGGTAGAGCGATTGTGGATGGGATCGCCGACCCGGGAACCCGGACGCGGGGAGGGGATCATTCGGTCCGAAGTAGTCCCAGGTGGTGTGGTGCGGGGGTCAGACGGCGACCGCGTCCATGGCCGGGGTGCGCAGGGTGCGGCGGGCGGCTGTGAGGGTGGTGGGTCGCTCGCATTCCAGGACTGGCTCCAGGCGCTGGAGACGGTGCTGCCCGCCGAGGTCCACGACCCGTTCGATGCAGACCCGCGGATCCTGTGCCACACCGTTCTCGATCTACTCACCAAAATGAACCAGTACCGCGCGGGCGGGTGCTGCGATGGGACGCGGAGGTGATGCACGGCCGCCAGGACTGGGACTGGCGTTCGGCGATCCTGGCCGAACGCGTCCGGGAGCACCCGGTCGACCAGGTCATCAGCGTCCTGCGGGACTTCGGTGCGCTGGGACCACACCTGGCGCTCACCGGCTTGGGCCAGGCGGCGCGGGCGGCGCTCGCCCAGCGCGTCCCTCCACCGATCACCCTGGGCCTGCCAGCCGCCGAATTCCTGAACATCCTGGCCGGACTCCCGGACGAGGAAGCGATCCCGAACTGGCCTGGCGCTGGCGAGACGACGCCCCGCTGTCCTGGGAACCGTTCCGTCGGCTGATCAGGACGCCGTGAGAGGCTTCCGGGTGTGGGAACTGCAGAGGGAGCCGATGCCCGGTCCGGTGCGGACCACTCGTCCTGGTACGGGAGGGTTGTTGTCCGTCCAGAGCTGTTGGGGCGGCTGAGCGGCCCGGCCCGGGTGACGCTGGTGTCGGCGCCGGCCGGCAGTGGCAAGACCGTGTTGCTGCGTTCCTGGATCAGCCAGACGAGCTTGGAGGAGTGCGCTGCCTGGGTCGCAGCGGAGCGGGATGTGCGAGATCCGCAGGGATTCTGGCTAGCAGTGCTCGGCGCGCTTCGCCGGACACGCCCAGGGGCAGCGCTGGTGCGGGCGTTGACGGCGGCGCCGGACCTGGACGGGTGGGCGATCATGGAGCGGCTGCTGAAGGACCTGGCGTCGCTGGAAGAGCAGTTGTGGCTGGTGGTTGATGACGTGCATGAGCTGAGTCTCGACACGCTGCGGCAACTGGGGCTGCTGATGATGCGCGCCCCGCGGAGCCTGCGGTTCGTGCTCGCCGCGCGGCATGACGTGCAGCTGGGGCTGCACCGGCTGCGGCTGGAGGGGGACCTGGCCGAGATCCGGGCGGATGATCTGCGGTTCAGCCTGACCGAGACGGAGGAACTGCTCGCCGCGGCCGGGGTCGAGCTGCCCGAGTCGGCCGTGGCGGTGCTGCACGAGCGGACCGAAGGGTGGGCGGCGGGGCTGCGGCTGGCCGCGTTGGCAGCGGCCGGCCACCCCGATCCGTCGCGGTTCGCCGCAGAGTTCTCCGGCACCGAGCGGACGGTGGCGGAGTACCTGATGGCCGAGGTGCTGGACCGGCAGCCCGACCCGGTGCGGTGGCTGCTGCTGCGGACTTCCATCCTGGAGCGGGTCAACGGGGAGCTGGCAG
This sequence comes from Actinomadura sp. 9N407, assembly GCF_044326315.1. Classification (NCBI taxonomy): domain Bacteria; kingdom Bacillati; phylum Actinomycetota; class Actinomycetes; order Streptosporangiales; family Thermomonosporaceae; genus Actinomadura; species Actinomadura sp. 9N407. The sequence continues at coordinate 3,126 of NZ_JBIRAW010000047.1, forward strand.
ACCTGCTGGCCGGGGGCGAGGGCGGGGAGCGGGTGCTGCAGGACCTGGAACAGGCGAACATGTTCGTCGTGTCACTGGACGCCGCACGTACGGAGTTCCGCTATCACCAGATGTTCGCCGGGCTGTTGCAGATGGAGTTGCGGCGCGCCGCGCCGGGCGAGGTCCCCGATCTGCACCGGGCCGCCGCCAGATGGCTTGCCGGGCACAAATACCCGACGGAGGCGGTCCGGCATGCCCAGGCGGCGCGGGACTGGTCCCTGGCCGCCCGGCTGCTCACCGAGCACTGGTCCTGTCTCTACCTGAACGGGCGGGCCAGTGCCGTGCACGAGTTGCTCGCCGCGTTCCCGACCGGCATGCTGACGACGGATGCCGGGCTGGCGGCGGTGGCCGCAGGCGATGAGCTGGCCCGGGGGTCGCTGGAGACGGCCGAGCGGCTGCTGCGCCTGGCCGAGCGGGGTACGGAGACGGTACTGGACCCCCAGCGCGGCCAGCTGGAGCTCTTGTCAGGGGTCGTCAGGCTGCTGGCAGCCCGCCAGCGCGGGAACCCGCTGGCTGAGGCCGAGGCGGCGCAGCGGCTGCAGGCCATGGCCGAGGCTTTCGGGCCGGCGCAGCCTTACTTGAGTGAGGACCTACGCGCGCTAGCGCTGATCAGCCTTGGCTATGCCCAGAGCTGGACCGGCCACCACGACCAGGCAAAGTACCTGGCGGAGGGGGTCGCGCTGGCGCGCCGGATCGGTCGGCCCTACCTGGAGTTCACGGCACTGGCCCACCAGGCGGCGATCGAGCCTTTACGGTCGTTGGCGCGGGCGGCCGAGTTCAGCAGGCAGGCGATCGAGCTGGCCGATCGGCACGGCTGGTCGGACGAGTCGCCGACAGGTACCGCATGCATGATCCTCGGCGCAGTGCTCGCCTGGCAGGGAAGGCCTGGGGAGGCTGAGCCCTGGATCCAGCGCGCTGAACACATCGTCAGCGCGGAGGCCGACCCCGCGGCCGGGCTGGGGGTCCGTTATGCCCGCGGGTTCTTGGAGCTGGTGCGAGGACGGGACGGCGACGCGTTGACCGCTTTGCGGGACGCCGAGCGGCTTGCCGGGCTGCTGGCCGCGCCGCACCTGCTGGCTCCGCGGGCACGGGCATTGCTGCTGCTCGCCCTGGTGCACCTCGGCGAAACCCAGCGCGCCGAGGAGACCCTGGCCGACCTCGAAGAACAAGAGCGAGAGCACGGGGAGGTGCGCATCGCCACAGCCGAACTGCGGCTCGCCCAGGCCGACCCGCACGGGGCGACCGTCGCGCTCGCGCCGGTCCTGGACGGCTCCGCCCGCGTGAACCCGGCCCGGGCCTTCCTCACCCTGGCCTTCACGCTGGAGGCGGCCGCCCGGGACGCTCTCGGCGACCCGGATGCCGCCGGCCGCGCACTGGAGCGGGCGCTCGACCTCGCCGAGCCCGACACTGCGCTCTCGGCCTTCGTGCTGCATCCGGTTCCCGCCCTCCTGGAGCGCCATGCCCGGCGCGGCACCACGCATGCGGCCCTGATCGGCGAGATCCGGGGCTTGCTCGCCGGGCACGCGCCCGCGCCGCTGCCCGGAGGGAGCCCGTCGCCGCTCGAGCCGCTAAGCGACAGCGAACTGCGCGTGCTGCGCTATCTGCCGACCAACCTGACCGCGCCGGAAATCGCGGGCGAACTGCATGTCTCGGTCAACACTGTCAAGACCCACATGCGCAACCTGTACGCCAAGCTCGCCACCCACCGCCGGGGCGAGACCGTCGCCCGCGCTCGCGACCTGCGCCTGCTCGCACCTCACGCCTTCCGGTCCTAACCTCGGACATGCGCCGATACGATCCCCCAACTCCATGGCCAGGTTGCGGGCCTGCTGCGCCGCCCACGCCCTGGTCGGGTGGCCGGTCACTCCGGCCAGATGCACTCTGGTTCTCGTGACGGACCTGTCCTTGCCGAAAATCTCGTCCGTGCAGGTCAAGCAGCATGTTCGTACTCGTTGAGGGTTCCGACCAGGCGTTGCGTTCTTTGGACGTTCAGCTGGGCGATCTGGTCTGGTTCGGTGATCGGTGGAGGCAGTGGCGTCAACGGGCGGGCGTCGCGATCCCCGAGGTCGCGGTCAACGACGGGTCCGGCGCCCCGATCCGCACACGCTTCCGGACCCGGCCACGACGACGTACTCTCTTCACCGACAAGGTGCTTCTCCAAGCTGGACGATCGAAGGCGTCGCAACCCCGATTCTCCAGTCAGGACAGGCACCTTCGTCGTCTCACGCGCCGCTCACCCGGCCACTCTCGCGGATCCGGGTCTGATCGACGTGAGGGTGGGTCACGGCGATGCCGACCCGATCGCCACGCCTGAAGGACCGCAACAGCCGACACCGGCGCCACCCGAGACCTCGGGTGGCGCCGCGGTTCTACTCAGCAGCCGATCGGTTGAGGAACCGACGCTGCAACCACGAGGTCATGACCCGATTGACCTCGTCGGGCTGATCCTCCATGGTGCCGTGCCAGCTGTCAGCCACTACGTGACGTTCGAGGTCAGGGACGTGCTCGTCCATCCCGTCCGTCATGCTCGCACGAAGGACGAGATCGTTGGCGCCAGAGATCATCAGCGACGGCACTCGGATCGTCTGATCCATGTTGCGAGAGATCTCCCAGTTGCGCGTCAGATTGCGGTACCAGTTGATCGCCGGCGTGAAACCGTGCTGCTTGTAGCCCTCTTCGTATGTGTCGAGATCCGCAGCGGTCAGTACGTCATTCCCAGGCAGGTCGGCCGGGTCGGCCGGAAGCGGGCTCCCGTGATATTCCATGTTGAGGGCCTCAGGGGGAAGGTCGGCCCACTGGTCGACGGTAGGAAGGTCCTTGCGGTATGCCGCCTGCAGCCAGCGCCGGGGCTCGGCGTTCATGGCATCGTCGGCATGGTGGCCGTCTTGGTACATGAGCACGTACATCTTCTCGCTGTAAACCTGGCGCATCTGTGCAATCGGATCGACGCTGGGATCAGCGACAAAGCTGCTGCCGGTCGGCAGCACTCCCGAAACCAGATCGGGGTGCAGCCACGTCATCCAGTGCGGAATGAACGGGGTACTCACGCCTACCACTCCTGCGACGCGGTCGGGGTGGAACAGTGGGAGCTGCCACGCCACCAGTCCACCCCAGTCGTGGCCGACGAAGACGGCGCGCTCGATATCAAGCGCGTCAAGTAGGCCCACCATGTCACCGGTCAGCTTCGTGATGTCGTACTCTTCAACGGCCTCGGGCGCATCACTGTGTCCGTAGCCGCGCTGGTCAGGGGCGACCACGCGAAAGCCCGCGGCCGTGAGCGCAGGCACTTGGTTGTGCCACGAGTAGCCGAGACCAGGGAAGCCGTGCATCAGCACGACTGCGGGTCCCTCGCCGCTCTCGTGAACGGAAAGGTTGATGCCATTGGTCGGAATCCGCCGAGCGGGAAGCATAGAAAATCTCCTGTCTGAAGAACGGATGGTCTGGTTGGAGCCGTCAGGGCTGGTTCAACTGCTCGAAAGTTCGTAGGCGCTGCGCTTGACCCAACATTCAGCGAGCCTGTTCTCCTCGACGCGCCAGATGGCGATGCCTGAGAACTCGACTGGCTGTTGGTCTGGTTCGAGACCGAACATCCCGTTGTTGCGGCCCCGCGTGATCCAGCGAGACACGACGCGATCTCCCGCAGCGTTCGTGATGATCTCCAGGTGTTCGTTCGTTGCTCCGGTGACGACCTCCTGCATCGATGCAAGCCACGCTTTAAATTCAGACCGGCCCTCCACGACCTGCCCGGCAGTCGTCATGCGGTACCCCTCCGGCATCAGCTCGTCGATCGCATCCAGGTCATGCGGCGGGGTCCACACCCTTGTGAAGAAAGTCACGTGCTAAGCGTTCGGCTATTCGCGACGAGCTCACGGACGGACGGCGCGACCTCGGCGGCGAAGCGCCTCATCAGATTCGGATCGTCTGTGACGAGGATGAATAGGCTGAATCCTTCGTCGATCGCGAACGACGCCAGCTGCTCAGCCCAGTTCTGTGATCGGAGCCCGAGCGCTGGTTGGATGTTGAGGTAGCGGCGCACGTCTCCGGGTGACCGCCCAGCGGCGACGGCCGCCTCGTCCACCAGCCGGGTCGCCTCGCTGATGTTCGGCGAGTCCAGACTGTGTAGTGCGGGGAGCCATCCGTCTGCCACCCGCCCGGTGAGTTCGAGCATCCGTGGCTTGGAGGAGCCGATCAAGATAGGGATCGAGTGCGCCGCAGGCGGTCCGCGACGAGCACCAACGGCCTGGTGGTAAAGGCCGTCGACCCGCACACCCCCGCGAGCGTCCGTGTCCCAGATCCCGCGGATGATCTCGATCGCTTCGCCGAGCGCGTCGACGCCCTGACCCGGTGTGAGTCGGGCCATGCCCATGGACTCGATCGCGTCCCAGAAATAGCCCGCGCCGAGCGCGAGTTCAACACGGCCGTGGGACAGCAGATCCAGACTGATGGCAGCCCGCGCTAGGACGGCCGGCGGACGCATGGGAAGGTTGAGCACGTTTGGGGTGAGTCGGATCCGCTCGGTTCGCGCGGCGACGTAGGACATCAGCGTCCACGCGTCTAGCAGCGTCGGCGTGTAGGGATGGTCCTGGAACGACGCCAGCTCGTAGCCGAGCTGCTCCGAAAGCTGAGCCAGTTCGACTGGCTGATGCGGCGCCAGGCTTGTCGGCAGGATGAATGTGCCGAATTCGATGTCGTGGCCGTGATCCATGGCTGCGTTACTTCCCTTCGTTCATGTGCCGGTGTGAGGACGAGCGCGGCCCTGCGCGTTCAGCCGAAGAGAGCCGACGCGGAGGGCGAGGTTTGGTGCTGTGAGGACCTGGCGGGCTTAACCCGTCTGCTCCGCTGCTCCGCCCAGTTGGCCGTCGCTGTGACGCGCGAGGTCGGGTTGGCCGGAGACCAGTTGGCGTTTCAGATGCCTCACGAATCACGATCTACCTCCTGTCGGCCAACATACGGAGGGCACTGAGGCACCCCTCCGGTTCATGTCAGACGTAACCGGAGGGGTGCCTCACCATATTCCCGGGGCAGCTCGTCATTTTTCAGATGCAGGCGCTGAGTTCGAGGACGGTGTCGACCTCCGTTCCGGTGGTGGTGGGGTTCTGGCGGCAGCGTGCGAGGACGCGCGGTCGTCCTTCGGCCAGCACCGCGCCGGCCACCGGCCGGACCGCCGGGCCGGGAAGAAGGTCCTGGTCCGCACCGACGGAGCCGGCGGGACGCACGAATTCGTCCAGTGGCTGACCAAGCGGTGTTTGTCCTACTCGGTCGGGTTCACGCTCCCGGAGAACACCCCGGACCTGCTCGCCCAGATCCCCGAACAGGTCTGGACGGAGGCCTACGACGCCCACGACCAGGTCCGCGACGGCGCCTGGGTCGCCGAGCTGACCGGACTCATGGACCTGACCTCCTGGCCGCCCGGGATGCGCGTAGTCGTCCGCAAAGAACGCCCCCAACCCGGGGCCCAACTGCGGTTCGAGGACGTCGACGGCATGCGGATCACCGCGTTCGCCACGAACACTGCTCCCGGTGGCACGGGCGCCCAGCTCGCTGAGCTCTAGCTGCGGCACCGCCGCAGGGCTCGCTGCGAGGACCGGATCCGCTGCGCGAAAGACACCGGGCTGACCAACCTGCCCCTGGCCTCGTTCGACGCGAACCGGATCTGGTGCGCCATCGTCACGCTCGCCGGAGAGATCACCGCCTGGACGCAGACCCTCGCCCTGACCGACCAGCCCGCCCACCGGTGGGAACCCAAACGCCTACGGCTACGCCTGTTCACCATCCCAGCGGTCCTGGCCCGCCGCGCCCGCACCCTCGTGCTGCACCTCGCCTCACATGCGCCCTGGGCCGGCCTCGCTGCCGACGGCATCCAGCGCCTGCGGGCTCTGGGACCCGCACCCGGCTGACCACATCCGACCGTGGCGACAACCTCGCACCAGCAACTCCGGACCAGTGGAACCCGGTGACCGGCCGACGCCGGCCGCATTGTCACACCCACCTGCAAGAATCACGCCCCAACGACGGCACAGACACCGTCGCGAACCGCCTCAGCCGACCGATGAAAGATCCGGGCTAAGCGACCCTTTCCCGACAATCACGCACGGTGAATCTGACTGCGAAGAGTTTGGTCCGCGAACGACAACACAGCGGCGATGGCAGGCGCTACTCCAGAGTGCTTAGGCGGACCATGCCGTCGTAGAGCTGCTGGTTGGTCATCGGCGGCTCCGGCAAAGGATGTGCACGCTCAGCGCGGTACGCGTCGAGCGCAAGGTAGAGATGGCGCCGCCATGCGTTCGGCGCCGTAGAGCTTGTGGCGTCGATGATCCGACCATTCGACCAGATGAGGTTGACGATGTCGGCCTGGGTTAGGTCAGGGCGTACTTGACCCGAGTCCTGGGCGCGCGCGAGCACTTCGCCAATCTGCCGACACATCTGGTCGTGGATCTGCTCCGTCTCACTGCTATTGGTGAAGCGGCGGGAAAGAAAGTCGTTGAATCCTCGGTTGCCGGCCTGAAGACCGAACAGGTTCTCCAGGTAGTAGACGAACCCCTCCCACGGGTCGTCCATCTCCATCGCCCGCTTCGCACCGCCGAGAAAGTCTTCTATGCGTGGCCTGAACGCGACCATAAGCAGGTCCAGGCGCGTCGGAAAGTGGCGGTACAGGGTGCCGATGGCCACGCCCGCGTCTCGCGCGATCTTCTCCAGAGAGGCGTCCACGCCATGAACAGCAAACTCGCCCTGCGCCGCGGCCACGAGTTTTTGCCGACGCTCTTGCGCATCCCGCCTCCGTGGAAGGCGGCTCTGCTCGACCTCAGGGAGTACCACGCCCTCAGTTTACCGCTGAAGTTGAGGGCTGCCTCCGCTTCCGCCCTGGGGAGAGCCTTGGGCATCCTTCCTGGGCTACTCCTACAGCAGCGGACTGGGTGCCACCTACGACGCCATGTTCCCCGAGCGGGCCGACCGCGTCGTGCTGGACGGCAACATTGGTGACACGCATCTGAGCCAGGACGTCATCCGCCTGCGGGGTCCGGGGATTGAGGAGACGTTCCCCGACTTCGCGAAGTGGACGGCCAAGCGGCACGGCAGCTACGGGCTGGGCCGCACGCCGGCCCAGGTGCGTGCCACCTACTTCGAGCTGGCCGAGCGGCTCGATCATGCGCCGATGATCGGGGTGGACGGCGTGATCATTCGGATGGCTAACTTCGAGTACCTCTACAGCCCGGGGCAGTATGTCGCCGACGAAGTCGGCGGCACAGGCCGTAGTGAGGACAAAGATCGCGGCACTCGAGAGTGAAGTCCTCCATAGAACCAGGAGACGCCGTCGGGGCGGCTGCCCGAGACGGCCACCGACGACCCCGATCAGGCGCTGCGGGTGACGCTGCTGAAGGGGCTCGCGCAGCTTCCGCCGCAGGACCGTGCCGTGCTGGTGCTGCGGTACTGGGAGGACATGAACGTGGAGGACGTGGCCTCCGGGCTGCTCTATCGGGGGGTGCCGCCGCGCGAGCGGCGGCGGGCCGTTCATCGCGGGCCAGTGGGACCGATGACCCGGCGGGCCCTGGCGGTCAGGTAGCCGGCAGGCGCCAGGTGGAGCGGACGACGGCCTCGTCCACGAGCGGGCGTGCCGGTCGACGCGGACGCCGTTGCCGCACGCGACCGCCCCCACTGGACCGTCCAGCCGAGCCAGTGTCCTGAGCGGGAACTACTCCCTGTTGTGGTGACGGTCAGGGGTGAAGCCGTGCAGGAGGGCCTGGACGATCTGTTGTGGCTCCGGTTGCGGTAGGTCGATGAGGCCGCGGTAGACGACCAGGCCGACAAGCATGTCGGCGAACAGCCACGGGTCGGTGTCGGCGGACATCTCGCCCCGGGCGATGGCGCGGTCGAAGATCGCCCAGTCGCGCTTGCGCTTGTCCCGCATGGCGGTACGGATGACTTCGCCGACCGCTGGGTCCCGGCCCGCCTCGCCGAAGATCTCTTTGGTCGTGCGGGCGAGGTCGGGTGAGTGCCAGCCGGCGAGCGTCTGGTCGACGATCACGGTCAGGTCGCCCTCCAGTGTGCCGGTGTCGGGAGTCTCCGGTACCTGGGCGTCCAGGGCCAAGGCGAGCGCGTCGAGCAGCACGTCGCGCTTGGTGGGGTAGCGGCGGAAGACGCTGGCCCTGCCCACCCCGGCGGCCGCCGCCACCTCGTCCATGGTGAACCGCGTCCCCTTGCTCGCCAGCAAGGTCACCGCGGCCTGCCTGATGCGTGCATCCACGTCGGGATCGGGCTTGCGTCCGCGCGCCATAATTGTGATACTCCGGATATCAGAAACTGTCGGTCTCAGAAATAGGTGTGAACATGAGAGTACTCGTCGTCGGCGCCGGTGTCGCCGGACTGACCGCCGCGCGCGGACTGACCATGGCCGGGCACCAGGTCGAGGTGTACGAGGCGGCGCCACAGCTGCGCGCCGAGGGCGGCTCGATCTCGATCTGGCCGTCATCGACCGGCATCCTGCGCGGGTTCGGAGTCGACCTCGACGGTGCGGGTCGGCGCCTGGAGGCCATGGAGAGCCGGTCGGTGCGCGGCCGCGGGCTCGCCACCATCGACCTCACCGCCGTCGAGCGCCGATTCGGCGGCAATCCCTCCCTGCACATCGCGCGGCACGAGCTCGTCGAGCGCATCGCCGATGGCGTGCTCGTCCACTACGACCATGAAGTCCGCGCAGTCGACCCCGACCGCGCGGAGATCACCCTCACCGACGGGAGCACCGTGCGCGGTGACGTTCTCATCGGCGCCGACGGACGCAAGTCGATCGTCGGGCGGACGTTGCGGGGCGAGAACCCGAGCAAGCTCAACGGATGGGTCACCTGGCAGGCGTTCACCACGCGGCCCACCGAGTTCACCGACAGCGACCGCTCGATGATGGTCTCCAACGGGCGGGCGCTCGGCAGCATGGCCTCGGCCGGGCACGGACGGATGCTGTGGTGGTTCGACCTGCGCGCCAAGCCGGGCAGCCCGTTCTGGGAGGGCGCCCCCGGCCTGGCGGATCGGCTGCGTGAGCGGTTCGGTCATTGGCCCGAGCCGTTCCCGACGCTGCTTCAGGACGCCGAGACACTCACCTTCTACCCCCATCAGATCCACCGCGTGCCCGCGGTCTGGGGACGCGGGCCCACCACGCTCATGGGGGACGCGGCGCACACGATGCCACCGGCGATGGCGATGGGATCCACCCAGGCGCTGGAAGACGCCTGGGCTCTGACCCGCTCCATCGACGACCTGCGCGGCTACGAGCGCGCCCGGACCAAGATCGTGAGGCGGGTCGCCAGGGCGGTGGGCGGCGAGATGCCCGCGCGGCAAGGACCGCTGATGGGGCTCTTCACCGACGCGTTCACGACCCGGAACTACGTGTCCTGGCTCCGCAAGAGCAGCGGCTACCTCCAGCAGGAAGGCTGGTCGTCATCGCTGCAGCACCGCCCTGGCAGCGCCTCGCCGGCGAACGGCTCCGCGCGGGCCGAAGCTCAATGAGCGCGGCATGACGGCGCCGATGCCCTCGGCCTGTTCACCGGGAGCGCCCGGACGCTCCGGGCGACCCGCCCGGAACCTCACCGGGGCCCGAACTGCGCGTCCGCCAGAACGAGCTGGTCGAGGTCTGGCACGACCATCACCCCCCAACCAACCCGAATAGCAGCTATCGGGCGCGATGACCGTCTCCAGGCAGATGGTTTTCACCACCTGCCCGCGCGAGGCGCCGACGAGCCGCAGCAGGGCGAACTCCCTGGCCCGTTCGGCGGTGCCCATGACGCATGTGTTGACGATCGAGATCGCGGAGAACGCGACGAGCAGGCCGAGGACGATGTAGACGTTCGTGGTGGACTGCGCGAGCCCGCTGCGGGTCAGCCGCGCGTAGCCGGCGGCGTCCTGGGCCTGGACGGTGGGCGCGGTGGCGGCCAGACGGCGCAGGTCCGCGCCGGCGCGGGTGCGGACGAGCACCGCGTCGTCCAGGTCCTCATGCAGGTGGCCCGCCAGCGCCGAGCGGTCGAGCAGGAAGTCGCCGAGCCCGAGCGAGCGGTCGTAGATCGCGACCACCCGCAGCTCGACGGGCGCGCCGTCGCCGAGCCGGCCGCGCACGCGGCCGCCCCAGCGCGACGACCCCCGTGCTCGTCCTTGCCCGCATGATCCCAAAGGATCACATATCGCCGCGACGACCTTGACCACCCGGGATATCCTGCTGGTGATCAATGACCAATGAGTCAGCGCCGATGGTGGTCGGTGGGTGCGCTGGCGTGTTCGCCGTGCCGCGAACGCGTCGCACCCTAGGGACGTCGCGTGCCGTGGCACGGCCCGACGCACCAGGAGCGAGTCATGACCGACCACCGTCCCCACGTCGCCGACGTCGTTGTCGTCGGCGCCGGAATGTCCGGGTTGAGCTGCGCCGACTCACTGCTGCGGCAGGGCGTGGACGTGCTCGTACTCGAAGCCCGCGACCACGTCGGCGGGCGCACCCGCCTTGTCGAGGCCGACGGCGAGATCCTCGACCTGGGGGGCCAGTTCATCGGTCCCGGGCAGGATCGTGTTCATGCCCTGGCCGAGGACCTCGGGATCGAGGTGTTCGCCACCCACATGGCAGGCGACCACCTGGTCGAGACCTCCTCTGGCCGCATCCGGCACTGGCGGGGGACCGTTCCCCGGCTGAGCATGCCGCAATTGCTGGACCTCGCTCAGGCGCAGGCGCGGTTCGAGCGCCTGGCCCGGACGATCGACCCCGCCGCCCCGTGGAGCAGCCCGAACGCCGCGGTGCTCGACGACCAGACCCTGGCCACATGGATCGGCCGCACCCTGCGCACGCGAGGCGGGCGCCGGTTGTTCTCGCTGGCCACTCGGCTGATGTGGGCCTGTGAGCCGAGCGAGCTGTCACTGCTGCACGCCCTGTTCTACGCCCGGTCGGCGGGCAGCCTGCAGGCGGTCATGGCGACCGAGGGCGGCGCCCAGCAGGACCGGCTGGACCAGGGCGCCGGCGAGTTGGCGCGGCGCCTGGCCGCCAGGCTCGGCGACCGCGTTCGCCTCAGCTCGCCGGTCCGGCGGATCGCCCAGAACGACGATGGGGTCCTGATCCGCACCGCGGCCGGCGACACCGTGCGCGCTGCCCGTGTCGTCGTCGCGATCCCGCCCGTCCTGGCCGGACGCATCGGCTACGACCCGCCGCTGCCCGCCGGCCGGGACGGCCTGACGCAGCGGCTGGCGATGGGCAGCGCGATCAAATGCCTGATCGTCTATCCGGAGCCGTTCTGGCGCTCGTCCGGCCTGAGCGGGCAGGCGCTGAGTCTGCGCGGTCCCTTGAGCGGCGTCACGGACAGCAGTCCGCGCTCGGCGAACCGCGGTGTACTGGTCGGCATCCTCGAAGGCGCCGTCGCCCGGGAGATGGCCGCCCTGCCGGAACATGAGCGCAAGAACGCCGTCCTGGACCAGCTCGCCCGCCTGTTCGGCCCCCGCGCCGCCCGGCCGCGCACCTACCTGGAGCAGGACTGGAGCGCCGAGCCCTTCACCCGAGGCGCGTACGCGGCGCTCTTCCCACCCGGCGCGTGGACCCAGTACGGCCCCGCGCTCCGCACCCCCGTGGGCCGTATCCACTGGGCAGGAAGCGAGACCGCGACCCGCTGGTACGGCTACATCGACGGGGCGGTGCGCTCCGGCCAGGCCGCCGCTGACGAGGTGCTCATGTCCTGAGCGGCAGCTCGGAGTACGGGAACCGGCTGTTCAGCCGCGAGGCCGCACCGCCCGGCGCCGACGACTGGCTGAGCACCTTGCTGCGCGAGTTCGTGGCGCTGCTGCGAGGCGATGAACGCTTCCGTGCGCTGGCCTCCACCACGGTCCTGGTCGCGCCGCAAGCTCTCGATGACAGCAGCCGCAAGCACGAGGCACTTGACGGGTGGCGCGATCAGATCGCCGCGTCCCTACGTGGTCACGCCGACTTGCCGGTGCCACCAGAGACGACCGCAGGGCTGGTGCTGGTGCTGATCCAAGGGTTCACCGTGACCGCGGCGACCCGACCCGAAGACCTTCCGCGTCCCGAACACCTCGACGCCGCGATCGCGGCACTGGTGAGGGGATTGCTCTCCTAGAAAGACGTACGCAATTGGCAGCACACGACTCCGTCTCGCTCGCGCGAGGCACGACTCCCACGCACGCGCTGATCGTCGGATCGGCAGCGGTATTCACCGACATGCTCGTCCACGGGCTTGCCGTGCCCGTCCTCCCGCTGCTTCCCGCGGTGGTCGAGGCCGGACCGGCGGCCACCGGAGTGCTGTTCTCCTCCTACGCGGTGACGATGATCATCGCCACCCTGTTCGCCGGGCGCATCGTCGACCGGCACGGCCCCAAGCTCCCGCTGCTCATCGGGCTGGTCGGTCTGGGCGCGGCGACACTGCTGTTCGCCGCAGGCGGCCCGTACTGGCTGCTGCTAGTGGCCCGAATCGCCCAGGGCATCGCCGGTGGCATGTCCTGGGTGGCGGCGCTGTCACTGATCGCCGCGACCACCAGCTTCGACAAGCGAGGACAGGCCATGGGCATCGCCATCTCCTCGCTCACTCTGGGTGTGCTGCTGGGGCCGCCTCTGGCGGGCTTCCTCGCCGAGCGCCTCGGCACCGCGGCCCCGTTCCTCTTCGCCGCTGCCATCGCGCTCCTCGACGGGGTCCTGCGCATCGTCCTGGTCAAGGACTCTCCCCGAGTCACCGACGACACCGCCGGGCCCTTTGCCGTACTGCGCGTCCCGGGATCGATATCGATCGTGATCGCCGTCGCGGTCGGTGCAGCCGTTCTCTCCGGCATCGAGCCGGTCCTGCCGGTGCATTTGGGAGCCGGCTCGCTGGCGATCGGACTGCTCTTCGGTCTCGCCGCCCTGGCGGCGATCATCGCCAACCCCATCGTGGGCCGTTACGTGACCACCGCGCCGCCTCGGTTCCTGATCGGCGCCGGTGTCGTCGCCGTCGCCGCGGCCCTCTTCGCGATCGGGTTCGCAGCCGAGCCATGGCAGACCGGCGTCGGCATGATCCTGCTCGGAGTCTCCTCCGCGCTCCTGCTGGCACCGGCGACGACCATGATCGGCGAACAAGGTCTCCGTTCCACGCCGCCGACTCTGGGCGGCTCCTACTCGCTGTACAACCTGGCCTACGCCGCAGGCCTCGCCGTCGGCCCGTTGCTCACGGGCTTCGCGGTTCAGCAGGCCGGATTCACCGCCGCGATGATCATCGCCGCCGTCGTCCTTGCCCTGCTCGGCACGGCATCTCTGATCCGATTGCCCGCTACCGCACCTGCCGACCGCACCTGACCGCGTGGGCCGTCGTCTGCCTCACCGTCGGCGTCCTGACCGGCACGGCCCTGAAGACCAGGCCGTCGGCCGCCCGGGCCGTCACCCGCATCAGCGGTGCCATGATGATCGCCATCGGCGCCCTCATCCTTTGTGGAACGCCTGGCCGGACGAGGATGCCGCTCCGCTCCGCCCCCGACACGGATCGAAGGAGAGCACGTACGTGGAAGACCGGACACAGCAGGAACAGGCGAGCCCCGCGGTGCGGAAGCGCGTCCAGGACAGCTTCGACCGCCAGGGCCTCATGGCACACCTCGGTGCGCGTCTCGCCCACATCGGCCCCGGCCGCGTCCGCGTCGTGCTCCCGGCTCGCCCCGAGGTCACCCAGCAGCACGGCTACGTCCACGCGGGCGCCACGAGTGCCATCGCCGACACCGCCGGCGGCTACGCCGCGCTCACGCTGTTCGACGAGGACAGCGATGTCCTCACCGTCGAGTACAAGATCAACCTGCTCGCCCCCGCCGCCGGCGATCATCTGGAGGCGATCGGCACCGTCCTGAAATCCGGACGGACCCTGACCGTCTGCCAGTTGGAGGTGTACGGCGTCTGGGAGGGCGGCGAACGCACGTTCGTGGCCAACGGCCAGCAGACCTTGATCCGCATGGCCAGGCCCGCGCAGTGAGCCCGCGGCCCTGCGACCACGTCGGCGGCGACGCCCGCCTGTAGGCGGGCTGGGCCTCGGGCGCGTTACTCCGGTTGGCCTGCCATGTCGCCGGGGTGGGTACGGAGGACGGCTTGGGCGGCGAGGAGTGTGGTGGTCAGGGTCAGGGCGAGGGCCGCGGCGATGACCGTGGCGAGGATCCAGGGGGAGCCGCTCGGGATCACCGTGCCGAGGACGCTGAGGCTCAGGGGGGCCAGTGTCAGCGCCGCGACCATGGTGCCGAGCGCGATGCCCGCCAGGGCGATCAGGACGGCCTCGATCGTCATCATGTGGAGGACCTGGCGGCGGGTGGCTCCGACGAGGCGCAGCAGCATGAACTCGCGCCGGCGTTCGGAGGTCGCCAGGATCTGGGTGTTGACCAGGGAGATCAGCGCGTAGCCGACGACCACGCTGAGCACCAGGTAGGCCATCCACCCCTGGGTGTTGTCCTGGCCGCCGGTGAGGGTGGCATGTGCGGTCGTACGGAGGCCGGGGTGCTGTGCGGCGAGGGTCTTGGCCAGGCCGGCGCGGTCGGTTCCGGGGGTGGCGGTCACCATGATCTGCGGTACGAGGCCGGAGTCGGTGTGGCCGATGAGGGTGGCCGCCGGTACGAGCGCGGTCTCGTAGCCGCGGTCGCCGTCGAGGGTGGCGACCAGCTTGAGGCCGGTCCGGCCGCCGTCGCCGAGGCGCATGGGGACCGTGTCGCCGATCTCGTACTTGCCGGCGTATCTCGACGGCAGGGCGACGGTGGCGCCGTGCAGGGCGTCCAGGCTGCCGGTGGTTGCGCGGAACGCGGTGGTCTGTGCCGATCCTTCGGGGGTGATGCCGCGCAGTGACATCTCGGTGGGCTGGGCGGCTTCCGATTCCTCGTCGAGGGGCTCGGCCGGCGCGTCGGGTTCGATGTAGCCGAGGCTGGTGATCTGGGCGGTGGCCGCCGCGACCCCGGGGTGCTTCTTGATCGTGTCGACCATGGTGAGCGGCATGCCGCCGGTGGCCGAGGTGACGACCAGATCCGCCCGCAGGCTCTCCTCGAACGCCTTCTTCGCGCCTTCGGACTGGGTGGTCTGCATGTAGATCAGCCCGATGGCCAGGCCGGTGGCGAGCATGACCGGCATCATCGCGGCCACGAGCCGGGTCGTCCGCGCCTGGACGTTGCGGGTGGCGAGGTGGCCGGCGAGTCCGGACGTGGGGCGCAGCATGGTGGTGAAGGCCCTGATCGGCAGGGGGGCGAGCAGTCCGAAGCCGACCGTCCAGACGAGGGCCGCCGGGGTGGCCACGCCGCCCGCGTCGGGGCCGTCGGAGCCTGCGGTGCCGATGGCCAGGGCGGTGCCGCCGGCCAGGCAGAGCAGGCCGGTGATCAGGCGCACGATGCTGAACCGGCGCCGTACGGAGGTGTCGGCGAGTGCCTCCGTGGGGCGGGTACGGGCCGCGCCGTTCGACACGATGAACGCGGCGCCGATGGCGGTGAGCAGTGCGGTGCCGACTCCGACGATCAGCGGGAAGGGGCCGGAACGGAACGCGATGGCCTCCGGCACCACGCCGGCTCCGGCGAACGAGTCGAGCAGCCACCGGCCGAACCGGGGCCCGGGGTAGCAGGCGAGGGCGGTGGCGATCGCGGCGAGGACCATGGTCTCGCCGAGGATCAGCCGGCGCAGCTGTCCCGGAGTCGTCCCGATCGCCCGGAGCAGGGCCATCTCCCGCTGCCGCTGCTGGATCGACAGGCCCAGGGTGCCGGCCACGGCGAACACGGTGACCAGCATCGACAGGCCGCCGAAGGCCGCGGCGAGCGGGATCAGGTCGGAGCCGTCGGCGAGGATGCCGGGGTTCTCGGCCTGGCCGCGGTCATCGCCGGTGAGGACGGCGATGGGCTTTCCCGCGACCGCCTTCCGGATGGTCGCGGCGATCCGCGCGGTGTCGGTCGTGGTCAGGACGCCGATGGAGTCGATCTTTCCGGGACGGCCGGTGACCTGGCCGGCCTGCGCGTCGGAGAGGAAGACGTCGTTGCCGGCGCCGTCCGCGAGGCCGGTGATCTCGTACGTTCCGGTGGTTCCCCCGGCGAGGAGTTCGATCCGCGCGCCGGGACGCAGCCCGGCCTGCTCGGCGAGGCGCGTACCGAGGACGATCTGGCCGGGCCCGGCCGGCGCCGTACCTTCGGAGAGCCGGTACGGGGCGAGCCGGGCGGAGGACCAGCCGTGGCCGGTGACCTCGGTGCGGGCCAGGGTGGCGGGGAACGACACGTCCGGCAGCGTGGCGGTGACGCCGGGGATCGAGGCGAGTTCGGCGGTCAGCGCCGCGTCCAGGTGAACGCGTTCGGGGAACACCATTTCGCTCGCGGTGCCCAGGTAGCGCTGGTCGCCGGTGACCACGATCGGGGCGGCCGCGAGGCGCTGGGGCGGGGCGTCGTTGCGCAGGCCGGTCTCGAGCAGGCCGCCGCAGCCGACCACGATCAGGGCACCGAAGAACAGCGCGATGAACGAGGCGATGAAGCCGCCCTTGTGGAAGCGCAGGGTGCGCAGCGCGAGGCCGATCATCGGTTCCCTCCCTGCGCGGCCGGCGTGCGGCTCCAGGCGCCGAGGTTGGTCATCCGGTCGGCGACGAGACCGGCGGTGGGCCGGTCCAGCGAGTCGACGAGCCGGCCGTCGGCGAGGAACAGGACGCGGTCGGCGTGCGCGGCGGCCACCGGGTCGTGGGTGACCATCACGATCGTCTGCTCCGCCTGCTGGACCGCCTCGCGCAGCAGCGCCAGGACGTCGCGCGCGGTGGAGGTGTCGAGGGCACCGGTCGGTTCGTCGCCGAAGATCACGGCGGGCCGGGCGATCAGCGCCCGCGCGATGGCGACGCGCTGCTGCTGGCCGCCGGACAGCTCACCGGGACGGCTGCCCTGCCGTCCTTCGAGGCCGACCCGTTCCAGGACCTCGCGGACCGCCGCCTTGTCGGCGCGGCGTCCCGCGAGCCGCAGCGGCAGGGTCACGTTGTCCAGGACGGTCAGCGCGGGGAGCAGGTTGAACGCCTGGAAGATGAAACCGATCCGCTCCCGGCGGAGCTTGGTCAGCGCCCGTTCGCCCAGCGGGCCGAGGTCCGCGCCGTCAAGGTGGACGGTCCCCGACGTCGGCCGGTCGAGCCCGGCGGCGCACTGCAGGAAGGTGCTCTTGCCCGAACCGGACGGGCCCATTACCGCTGTGAACGTGCCGCGTTCCAAGCCGATGCTCACATCGTCAAGCGCGGTCACCGTGTTCCTGGACGTGCCATAGATCTTGCGTACGGATTCGAGCCGTACGACTTCCCGGGCATCAGAGCTGTTCATGCCCATGATCTTGTTAGCCGGGGCACCCCTGCCGACAGCCTCGGCCGGTTGAACCCGGCGTCCACCGATCGGTGGACACCCGGCCCGACCGGCGTCCAGCCGAAGCCCCTGCACCCGCGGCCGTCACCCCTGGGGCGGCGGGACCGTTGACGTTCCGTGGCCGTGCGAAGAGTGGGCAGACGCCAACTGTCAGGTAGGCCGAGAGTTCATGGGGCGGCCTTCCCCAGATCGATGTCGTCCTTGAGCTTGTTGCCCACGCTGTAGCCGAGGTGTCCGTCGCGCTGCATACGGCCGACGACGATGCCCGGAGCTATCCCGATCTCCATCGCGAAGAGCCGCACCTCGTCGAGTGACGCGAGTGACGACAGACGCGAGGCCTTCCTGGGCGGAATCAGAAGATCCCGCGCGAAACCGTCAGCCTCCAGCTCGGAGGGATCCTCGCGGTTCTGACTGTTCTCGATCCAGACGTCCTTCTTGCTGTGCTTGATGACGTGACCGAGCTCGTGGAAGAAGGTGAACCACAGCTGGTCGTTCTTCTTGTACCGGCCGCTGAGCATGACCATGGCCTTGTCCGGCGACAGCCACTTGGTCGCCCCGCAGGCGCGAGCTCCGGTGATCTCCGGGATCACCACGACCGCGATGCCGTTGGCCGCGCAGATGTCCCTGACAAGTCTGAAGAAGATCTCCGAAGGCTGCACGGTCAACTGCCTGAGCCGGGGCAGTGCGGCTTCGATGCCGGCCTTGCTGTAGGGCTCGCAGTGGACGTCCTGGGCCGCGAGCTCGCCCAGCCGTAGCCATGCGGCGACTGCGCCCGGCTCGGCCTTGAACGCCTTGGTCTGCCGGAAGTCCGCGGCAGGCGACTCGTACAGTTCCCGATAGGTTTCCAGATGCGCGACACCGAAGAACGTCAAGACCTGCTGGACGCGGCTGCCAGGGTCTTTGGGGGTGCTCGGTAGCACGCCTCGCTTGACGAGTTCCTTCACCGGGATCTCGTTCTGGACCCACGCCGCGAGTTCGGCGAAGTCCTGTCGCTGCCGCAGGCGGGTGACGGTGGTCTGGTAGTCGGCCTCCAGGCGATTCCACATCCGTGCCGACATGCCGGTCACCAGCTCCAGTCGGGCGGCCACGTCAGGGGAAAGGGGCACCAGCCCCTGGACGAGCTGGTTGACGTGCTTGGGAGTGAGGCCGAGGCGAGTTGCCAACTGCCGCTGCGTCATGCCCAGGTCGTCCAGAAACTCACGGATGGTCTCACCTGGCGGCACCGCGTAGTCCGGCTCGGCGGCCGGATACATTTCCTGGGTCGTCGCCATCGTCCTCACTCCTTCCCCAGTCCGGTCTGGTCAGCCACGGTGGTAGTCGATGATCTCAATGACCAGTGCGGCCGGGTCATCCGGGATGTCCTGCTCCTTTCTCTCCTCGGCGGTCATCAGCCGGAACACCAGGCGCATGCCTCCGTGGAGGCAGAAGGCGTAGCAGCCCTTGTACTCGCGTTCGAGCGGGTGGCACCGGCCTGGAGCATGCATGAGATCGTCAAGGCTCTGTGCCGCATCGAGGGCCCTGAGCCGCATCGCGATCTTCTTGGCGCAATCGGCACCGAACTTCTTGCGAAGGTCACGGTCGGATGCGCAGAGGTCACGTAGGGCAGGGTCGGCATACCGCACCTCCAATCGCGTTCCCCCCTCTGAGTATTAACCAATCAGGTAAACGCTGTCCCCCCGCGCCGGGAAAACTCTGCCACAGAACGGTCAAGATCACTTACTGGTGAGGGTGAAACGAGGGCCTTGTGCTGGGGTGATGCGCTCAAAACGCGACAAAGGGCCACTTCCGCTGGCCGAGACCGGTCATCGATTGCTAGCTACCTGTTACGTAATTGTCACTTTATGCAACAGGTCGGCCCTGCTCGCTTGCGGCCTTCAGGTACGCCCTTACGACCGCTGAAGCGCAGGGTGCGCAGCGCGAGGCCGATCATCGGCGCACGCTCTACGCGACCGGGCTCAGCCGAGGATGCCGCGGTCGTACGCGGTGGCCACGGCGGCGGCACGGTCCTTGACGCCGAGCTTGGCGTACAGGTGGGTGAGGTGGGTCTTGACGGTGGCCTCGCTGATGAAGAGCTCGGCGGCGATCTCGCGGTTGGACGTGCCGCGCGCGACGAGCCCGAGAACCTCGCGCTCGCGGGTGCTCAGGGTCTCGTTCCGGGGTCCCCGTACGCGCGAGACCAGGCGGGACGCGATGGCGGGCGACAGGACGGTACGGCCTTCGGCGGCGGCGCGGACGGCGTTGAACAGTTCCTCGCGCGGGGCGTCCTTGAGGAGGTAGCCGGTGGCGCCCGCCTCGATCGCGGGGATCGTGTCGGAGTCGGTGTCGTACGTGGTGAGCACGAGGACCTTGCAGGGCAGGCCGCGGCGGCCCAGCTCGGTGATGGCCTCGACTCCGCCGCCGCCCGGCATCCGGAGGTCCATCAGGATCACGTCCGGGAGCAGGTCGGCCGCCAGGGTGACGGCCTCGCGGCCGTCGGCGGCCTCGGCGAGGACGTCGAAGCCGGGGGTGGCGGCGAACATCCCGCGCAGGCCGTCCCGGACGACGGGGTGATCGTCGACGATCAGCAGGGTGATGTCAGGCATGGCGGATCAACGGTACGCGGGCGGAGACGGCGGTGCCCTGGCCGGGTTCGGACTCGATCTCCAGGGTGCCGGCGACGCGTTCGGCGCGCTCGCGCATGCCGGTCAGGCCGAAGCCCCGGGTGGGACGGCTGAAGCCGCGGCCGTCGTCGCGAATGTCCAGGGTCACTTCGTCGTCCATGTAGGAGAGGGTGACGCCGATGCGGCCGGCGCCGGCGTGCCGGGTGGCGTTGGCGAGGGCCTCCTGCGCGATGCGCAGCACCGCGGCCTCGATCTCGTCGTGCAGGGGTTCGGCCGTGCCGGTGATCGTGAGCTGGGCCCTGTCGCCGACGACCTTCTTGAGGGCGTCGGGCAGGCTGTCGTGCTCCAGGTGGCTGGGCGCGAGGTCCTGTACGGAGCGGCGGGCCTCGCGGAGGCTCTCGCGGGCGAGTTCGGTGGCCCGGCGGACGTGCGCGCTGTCCTCGGCGGCCTGGAGTTGGGTGATGACGCCCGCCAGGCCCTGGGCGATGGTGTCGTGGATCTCGGCGGCGAGCCTGCGGCGCTCGTCGTTGACCCCCGCCTCGCGGGCCTGGACGAGCAGTTGGGCGTGCAGGCCGGCGTTCTCGGCAAGGGCCTGCTCCAGCCGGGCGTTGGTGCGTTCGAGTTCGGCGATGGTCTCCGCGCGCTCCTCGGACAGCTCCATCTCGCGGAACGTGAGCGTGCCCATGATGTAGAGAAGCCCGCAGTTGAGCAGGAGCAGGGCGCCGAAGCCCGCCCACTGGACCGGGCCGGACGGCGGTAGCCCGCCGGACTGCGCGCCCGCCATGGTGATCGCGGTGATGAAGGCCCCGGGCAGGTACCAGCGACGCGAGAGGTGCTGTTGCCCGTCGAAGTAGCCGATCACGGCGTAGATGCAGAAGAACGGGTTGAGCCAGGTGAGGACGAACGCCAGCGTGGTGCGGGTCCAGTAGTAGACGTGCCCCGTGAGCGGGAGGAGTTGCAGGACCAGGGCGGCCACGACGAGCGGGACGGCCGCTCGCTGCTGGGTGGGAGTCATCATCACCGTGTCGCGGGTGATGACGACGAGGACGAGGCTCAGGGCCAGCAGGCCGTACGGCCCCCAGCGGAAGAACCGGTCCCATTGCTCCTCGATCGTCCTCACGGTGACAGTTTGCGTCATTGCCAGCGGAACCAGCGCGCGGCGGCCGCGATCAGGAGTACGGACCAGACCGCGGTGACGCCGAGATGCGTCCAGTCGGGCCAGCCGCCGTCGGCCGCCTGGGCGAGGGCCTGGGAGGCGGCACCGAACGGGAAGAACTCGACGATGTGCCGCAGCGTGTCGGGCATGGCCTGGACGGGCACCCAGACGCCCGCGACGAACATCATCGGGAAGAAGACGATCGTGCCGACCACGGTGGTGGCCTTGACGGTCGGGGCCACCGCGGCGATCGCCGCACCCAGCGCGAGCGCGCTGAGGGCGCCGAGGAGCAGCGCCAGCAGGTAACCGGGCAGGTGGCCGGGCAGTGCCACGTCGAAGGCGAGCCGGCCGATGGCGATGACCAGCAGCGCCGAGCCCAGGGCGGCGGCGAAGTGCAGGACGATCTGCGCGGCCAGCAGCGCGTGGGGCCGTACCGGGGTGGTGGACATGCGGCGCAGGATGCCGCGCTCGCGGTAGCCGGACAGCACGGGCGGCAGCGCCTGGAGCCCGGACATGATCATGGCGAGCAGCACGTTGACCGGGACGTACAGGTCGAGCACCCGCTTCCCGCCGAGATCGGCGGACGGCTCCCGGAACGAGGGGATCAGGCCGAAGATGACGAGCAGGATCGCGGGGAAGGCCACGATCCAGAACAGGCTGAACGGCTCGCGGCCGAAGAGGCGGAGTTCTGCCTTGAGGACGGCGGTGGACGCGGACACGTCAGTTCTCCCGTGCTTCGGTGAGTTCGAGGAAGGCGTCGTCCAGCGTGGAGTCGGTGACCCGCAGCTGGTGGGCGGTGATCTGGTGGCGGGCGAGCAGCGAGATGACCGCGTTGACGGTGGTGTCGGTGCCGTGGATGGTGAGGCGGCCGTTCCGGCGCTCGATCGTGGCCGCCTCGGGCAGTTCGGCCAGCTCGCCGTCGTCCAGCGGCCGGGACGGGTCGAACGAGATCACGGTGCCGCCGCCCGCGCTGCGGCGGATCAGCCCGGCGGGGGTGTCGAGGGCGGCGACGCGGCCCTCCTTGAACACCGCGAGCCGGTCGCAGAGCCGCTGGGCCTCCTCCATGAAATGGGTGACGAGCAGGACGGTGACACCGGAGTCGCGGACCTCCTCGATCAGCCGCCAGGTGTCGCGGCGGGCGCGCGGGTCCAGGCCGGTGGTCAGCTCGTCCAGGACGACGACCTTGGGCTTGCCGATGAGCGCGAGGGCGATGAAGAGGCGCTGCTTCTGGCCGCCGGACAGCTTGCCGAAGCGGGTGGTGAGCTTCTCCTCCAGGCCGAGACGTGCGACCAGTTCCCGCCAGTCGACCGGGTCGGGGTAGAAGGCGCTGTAGAGCTCCAGGGCCTCCCGTACGGTCAGCTTCTCCTGGAGTTCGCTCTCCTGGAGCTGCACGCCGAGGATGTGGGTGACCTTGTCGCGATCGGCGATGGGGTCGAGGCCGGCGACGCGGACGGTGCCGGTGTCGGGGACGCGGAGCCCTTCCACGCATTCGACGGTGGTCGTCTTCCCCGCGCCGTTCGGGCCGAGGATTCCGAAGATCTCGCCCTCCTCGACCGCGAACGCGACCCCGTCCACGACGGGGCGGCCCCCGTAGGCCTTGGTCAGGCCGTTGACTTCGATGATCGGCATGCATCGATGATCACTTCGGGCGGGGTTCCGGCACATCGCCCGAGGCGCTCGTCATCGCATCAGCCGATCGGTTGATGGCGCCGTACGACCACGGCGGCCGCACCGAGCGCCACCGGGAGGAGCAGGAAGGCGCCGCAGGACAGCAGGACGGCGCCGGTGAACGCGGTGGCCGTACGGGCGAGCGCGCGCTGGGGCAGCAGCCGTACGGCGGAGGCGACGCCAACGACCGTGACGGCGGCGAGGCAGGCGGCGGTGGCGCGCATCAGCGCGTCCAGGCCGAGACCGGTGACGACGACAGAGGCCCACAGCAGCGCGGTCAGGGTGGCCAGGAGCAGCAGGCTGCGCCGCTGGGTCGCGAACCATGCCGGAAGCGCCCCGTCCCGTCCCATGGCGGCGCCCAGGCGCGAGCCGCCGGCGATGTAGGTGTTGATCGCGACGAAGCTCAGCACGAGGGCCGCGACGGCGGTGACCGCGCGGGCCGCGGGGCCGAAACCCGTCTCCATGAGCAGGGCGAGCGGTACGGGAGAGGTGGCGGCGCGGTCGCCGAGCACGCCGGTGACGGTGACGGCCAGCGCGAGGTAGAGCGTTCCGACGATCAGCAGGGTGAGGACCGTCGCCCTGGGCAGCAGGCGCCGGGGGTCGGCGAACTCGGCGGACAGATGGCTGGCGGCCTCCCAGCCGGCGAACGCGAAGAACAGCACGCCCGCCGCGTGGACGACACCGAGGCCGCCCTGCGGGGCGAAGGGCGTGAAGCTCGCCGTCTGGACGTGCGGCGCGGCGGCGGTGATCGCGACGACCAGCAGGACCGTCAGCCCGCCGACCAGGACCAGCTGGATCCGCCCCGACAGGCGCAGCCCGTGGTGGTTGGCCGCGAAACCGCCTGCCAGCAGCGCGAAGGCGATGGCGGCGGCGCCGTACCGGCCGAGGCCCAGGGCGTCGGCGACGTAGTCCCCGCCGATGAGCGCGCCCGCCAGCACCCCGAGCGGGACGGCCGCGTAGAACCACCAGCCCACCGCCGCCGAGACGCGCGGCCCGAACGCGCGCGCCGCGAACGTGGCGACGCCGCCGCCGTCCGGGAAGCGCGCGCCGAGCGCGGCGAACGTGAGCGCGACCGGGACGCTCAGGGCCAGCAGCGCCGCCCACGCCACGATCGCGGCCGGTCCGGCGGCCGCGGCGGCCAGATGGGGAAGGGCCAGCACGCCGGGCCCGAGGACGGCGCCGGTGAACAGCGCCGTCCCCTGGCCCAGGCCCAGCCGGTGCTCGGGAACGGTCGGTTTCGAGGTCGTGACGGTCATACGTACGAAAGCTAGGCATTCGTACGCCGGGGACCGCTCCCGATCGACCGTTTGATCAGAACCGGCGCGATAATCCGCTCATGGACGAACTAGATACGGAGATCGTGCGGCTTCTCCAAACGGATGCCCGGCAGTCCAACCGCGAACTGGCCCGGCAGCTCGGCGTGGCGCCGTCCACCTGCCTGGAACGGGTCCGCGCCCTGTCCCGGCGCGGCGTCATCCGCGGCTACCACGCCGACATCAACCTCGCCGACCTCAACCGCGGCGTCCAGGGCCTGGTCTCGCTCCAGATCAGGCCGCTGAACCGGACGGTGATCAACACGTTCAAGGACGACGTGTCCACGATGCCGGAGGTGCTCAGCGTGTTCGTGGTGGCGGGCGGCGACGATCTCGTCCTGCACGTGGCCGTCCAGGACCTCGACCATCTGCACGCCTTCCTGCTCGACCGGCTCAGCAAGCGCAAGGAGATCGCCGGCTTCCGCACCTCGGTGATCTTCCAGCACGTGCACAACACCGCCCCCTCGCGGCTGGAGGGCTAGGGCGAGTCTTGCCAGATGCGGCTGTCGAGGTCGGTGCCGCGGATGACCTGGACGCGCCACGGTTTCAGGCGCAGCACCTGGAACTTCGGATCGTCCGGGCCCTTCCAGAAGGAGCCGGGATCGTACCCGGCGCCGGGTGGGGAGCCCTTGACGTACAGGTCCCACACGTGGCGCTTGATGTCGGGCTCATCGGTCCATTCGGCGACGGTGTCGACGGACACCGCGTTCTGGCGCGGGTTCCAGTAGGAGAACGTGGTGTGCGGGTTGGCGGCCAGATGCGCCGCCTTCACCGGGGTCTTGTACGTGGCGAGCCATCCCAGCGGGCGGCCGTCCTCGATCTCCCAGACCGGGATCAGGACGCGTGCGCGCGGACGGCCCTTGGGGTCCACGGTCGTCATCGTCGCGTAGTTGATGCTGCCGACATAGGACTCGAACGCGGCGCGGATCTCGGTGAAGTCCTGGACCTTCGTGGTCATCGGAGTGCTCCCGTCAGTTCCGGCGTGGTCTCGGTGGGGGTCTTGCTCGTACGGCGCGTACGGAAGCCGGACGCGATGGCGAGCGCGCCGAGGGTGGAGGCGACGACCGGGACGAGCAGTGCCGTCCGGATGGAGTCGTAGCCGTCGCCGGGCGCGGCGACCTTGACGGCCGTCACGGCGGAGATCCCGAACGCGGCGCCGAACTGGAACGCCGTGTTGAGCAGGCCGCCGGCCAGGCCCTGCTCGTGCTCGGCGATCCCGTCGGTGGCGGCGATCGTGATCGGGCCGTACGCCAGCGCGAACGACAGCCCGATCAGCAGCATGGTCGGGAACATCGCCGCGTAGACGGTGTCCTGGCCGATCGGAAGGAAGAGGAGGTAGCCGGCCGCGGCCAGGGCGAAGCCACCGAAGATCACCCGGCTCGTCCCGTACCGCTGGACCAGGCGCGGGGTGACGGTCGGGGCCACGATCACGTCGATGCCCAGGACCAGCAGCGCCAGGCCGGTCTGCACGGTCGTCCAGCCGCGCAGTTCCTGCAGGTAGAGGGTGGCGAGGAACTGGAACCCGAAGAAGCCCGCGGTCAGCATGAAGGCACCGGCGTTCGCCCGTACGAGCCCGCCCGAACGCAGCACGCCGAGCCGGACCAGCGGCGCGGACGATCGGCGCTCGATGACCACGAAGGCCGCGAGGAGGGCGAGCCCGGCGGTGAACGCGGCGGCCGTCAGGAGCGGGCCCCGGTCAGGGTGCTCCAGCCGTACGACGCCGTAGACCAGCAGCAGCATCGCGCCGGTGACGCTGATCGTCCCGGCGAGGTCGAAGCTCCGCGCGGAACGTTCCGGAACGCCGCCGTCCTTGATCAGCGGGATCGCGGCCAGCAGGATCAGCAGCGCCAGCACGACCGGGGCGAAGAAGACCAGCCGCCAGTTGATCGCGGTCAGCAGGCCGCCGATGACCAGGCCGAGGGTGAAGCCGGCCGCGCCGGTGGCACCGTAGATGATCAGTGCCTTCTCGCGCTGCGCGCCCGCGGCGAAGCCGGTGGTGATCAGCGACAGTCCGGCGGGGGTCATGAACGCGGCGGCCACGCCGGTGATGAACCGCGCGGTCAGCAGCATCCAGCCCTCGGTGGCGAAGCCGCCCAGGCCCGAGAAGACCAGGAAGACCGTCAGCCAGAACAGGAACATCCGGCGCCGTCCCAGCAGGTCGGCGGCGCGTCCGCCGAGCAGCATGAAGCCGCCGTAGCCGAGCACGTAGGCGCTCACCACCCCGCTGAGCATCCCGGTGGACAGCCCGAGGTCGGCCCGGATGGACGGCAGCGCCACGTTCAGCATGGCGATGTCGATGCCCTCCAGGAAGATCGCACCGCACAGGACGAGCAGGACGCCCCGGGCGCGCCCGTCCATCCGGGCCAGGCCGCCGGGCGGGGAGGGGGATGTGGACATCGGGGGCGTCTCCTCTCGGCCCACCGGTTCCGTATGGGCCTGTCAGTTCCTTCTTGTAACTGACTGCATCATGGGGCACCATCGGTGAGCATGGAAGACGGAACATTCGAGTCACCCGGTAACCGCGGGGATACCGTGGCCGGGTTCGATGTCAAGAACTGGGACGTCCGGGAGGACTGCGAGGTCCGGCAGATCCTCGACCGGGTCGCCGACAAGTGGTCGCTGCTGGTCATCGCGCTGCTCGACCAGCGCCGCCTTCGCTTCACGGAGCTGCGCCGGGAGATCGACGGGATCTCCCAGCGCATGCTCTCCCGTACGCTGCGCCACCTCGAGCGCGACGGGCTGGTGAAGCGGACGGTCCATCCGGTGGTGCCGCCGCGGGTGGACTACGAGCTCACCCCGCTCGGCGCGAGCCTGCACTCCACCATCAAGGCCCTGGTCACCTGGACCGAGGAGCACCAGCCCCAGATCGCGGCGGCCCGTACCGACTACGACGTCCGCGTCGCGGCCGAGACCGGCTCGGACACCGGCGCTGAGGCCACCGGCGTGGAGGCCACCGGGGCAGGGGCTCCGGCGCGCTCCGGCTGAACGGGCTCCGGCTCCGGCGCCGCCGGCTTGTCGCGGCGCGGCAGCAACAGGGCCGGGAGCAGGGACAGCGCCATCAGCGCGACGGCCCACACGTAGGTGTGCTGGAACGCCTCGGCCAGTCCGGGAGCGATCGCGGCGCGGGCGTCCGCGCTGAGCCGCTGCAGCGCCTGGAGACCGCCCTCGGCCGCCAGCGGGACGCGCGAGGCCATCGCCCCCGACAGCAGGACCGACGCGATCGCCATGCCCACCGCGCCCATCGTGGTGTTGATCAGGTTGATGGTCGTGCTGGCCGCCGGTGCCTGGTCCTTGGACATCCGCCGGGTCGCGGCCGTCATCAGCGGCATCATCGTCGAGCCGCCGCCCGCGCCCATCAGCAGCAGCGCGCCGGCCAGGCCCCAGTACGAGCCGTCCGCGCTCAGCTGGTACGCGAACAGCCCGAACCCGGAGGCGCCGATCGTGATGCTCACCGGCACGGTACGTCCGGGAGTGAACTTGTCGGCCAGCCAGCCGGCGAACTGCATCATCGTCCCGGACGCCAGCGCCATCGGGATGCCGAGGACGCCCGCCATCGTCGCGGTCTCGCCCCGCACCACCTGGAAGTACAGCGGCAGCAGCAGCATCGAGCCGAAGTAGCCGGTCGCGAACAGCGCCATCGTGCCGGTCGCGGCGGCGAACGAGCGGTCCCGGAACGGCCGCAGGTCCAGCAGCGGATCGCGGACGGTCAGCGCCCGTCCGACGAAAGCCGCGATCAGCGCGAGGCCACCCAGGATCGGGACCAGCACCGCGGCCGAGCCGAACTCGCCGCGCTCCCCACCGGCGGTCACGCCGTAGATCAGGGCGGCCAGGCCGGGCGAGAGCATCAGCATGCCCGGCACGTCCAGCCGCTTGGGGCTCCGGGCGGCGTCGGCCGGGAACATCCGGGACGCCAGCACCAGCACCAGGGCCCCGATCGGCAGGTTGATGAAGAACATCCACCGCCACGAGACCGCGTCGATCAGCCAGCCGCCCAGCACCGGCCCCGCCAGCGGGCCGACCAGGATGGCCAGGCCCAGCGTGCTCATCAGCCGGCCCAGCCGGTCGGGTTCGGCGGCGCGGATCAGGATCGTCATGCCGACCGGCATGATCAGCCCGCCCGCCAGGCCCTGCAGCACCCGGAACGCGATCAGCGTCTCGATGTTCCAGGCCAGCCCGGCCAGCAGCGAGCCCGCCGCGAACAGCGCGATCGCCGACAGGTACAGCCGCTTGGCACCGAACCGGCCGATCGCCCAGGCCGAGACGGGGATGACCGCGCCCAGCGCGAGCGAGTACCCCGTGGCCACCCACTGGATCGTCGCCAGCGGGGCGTCGAAGTCACCGGCCAGGCTGGCCAGGGCGACGTTCACCACGGTCATGTCGAGTGTGGCCATGATCCCGCCCAGCACGAGCACCAGAGCGATCGTCATGGCACTCCGAGCGGGCGGGGTACCGGTCTCCTCTGCCTTCATGGTCTTTCTCCTTAGAGGGAGCCTGCGGCCAGGGGCGCCTGCGCCGCGGGTGTGTCAGATGCCGTACGGGCGCACCGTGCGGGCGGCCCGCAGCGCCTGCCCCCACCAGCTGAGCTGGTCGAGCATGGTCTTGGCCGCGGAGTTGGCGGCCGCGGGGTCCAGGTGCCGGCCGTCCTCGCCGAACTGGCCCCAGGGGTTGTGGAAGCTGACCGTGTCGCGGACGGTCACCGCGTGCAGCTCGGCGAAGACCGGCCGCAGGTGCTCCACCGCCCGCTGGCCGCCGGCCATCCCGCCGTACGAGACGAACGCGACGGGCTTGGCCTGCCACTGCGTGAAGTGGCAGTCGATGAAGTTCTTCAGCGTGCCGGGGAAGCTGTGGTTGTACTCGGGCGTGATGACGACGAACGCGTCGGCCCGGTCCAGCGTCTCCGTGGCGGCGGCGAGGTCCGCGTCCGCGCCCAGGCTCGACGGCACGTCGAAGGCGACGAGGTCGATGACGTCCGGCCGGACGCCGTCGTGCTGCGCGGCCTGCTCGACGAACCAGTCCGCCACGGTCGGCGCGAACCGCCCGTTCCGGGTGCTGCCGACGATGACGGCCACGCGCAGATGGTTCTCGTTCATGTCCTTGCTCCCTTGTCGATCGCTTGACGGCAACGTTAGAAATTCCGCCACCGGCGGGCATCCGTCACGTGACCGGCATCGATGACCGGCTGCGCACCAGCCTCGAACCTCAACAAAGGTTGATGTCAAGTCGAATCTCAGGAGGGGGCTCGGATCCCGGCTACTTCACGGGATTCGCGATCAGCCTTCCGCGGCGAGCTGCCATGAGGGCTCGCATCGTTCCAGTGCTCGGGGGCGTGCGGGGAAGTCCGCCCACACCTCGGTGCCGTTCCATGCCTGGTCGACGCCCCAGCCGAGCGACAGGGCCTCCACCAGCCGGAGTCCCCGGCCGTCCTCGCCGCACCCCTCGGCGACGTGCGGCTTGCCGTTCGCGCCGCCGTCATCGATCACCTTGAGCCGGAGCACCTCGCGCCCCGTCTCTCGCCCCACTTCGAGGACGACCGCGACCTTCCCGTCGCGGCCCGAGGCGGTGTGCTCGCACGCGTTCGCGATCAGCTCGTCCACGCAGAGCTCGATGTCGCCCAGCACGTCGCGTTCCAGGCCGAGATGCGTGCCCGCCATCAGCCGGACGAACGCGCGGGCCTCGGGAGCCGAGCGGGTGACGCCCGGCAGGCTGATCGTCCCCAGCGTTCTCACGCCTCCGACCTCCCGGTGACCGGCGGTGTGCGGAACCGGCTATCACGTCGCGTCATCGGCTCACTCCCTCCGGTAAGCAGGATGAAGTGCCAGGTGAGCGCGCACAATCGCCGCACGCGACAAGGTGCGGGCGGAAATTTGGGATCTGGACAAAGTTCGCAATCCCAACGAACATCCAGGATCGGATCCGTCCGGGCGGAGGGTCGCGGGAACAACGGGCCCCGGGACGTGGTTACATGAGATGGCCGGTGTGCTTGGGTGTCCCCGGGCCTCACCTATAGCCTTCGCGGAATACCGTTCGGCTGGAGCCGCGTTGTGCATCTCGCCGAGAGGCGACCCCACACATCGGTACAGACCACGACCCCGTCAGGCCCAGCGCCTGGCGGGGTCTGGTCGTCTTCCCCGTGCAAGATCGCCTTCCGCGCGCTGATCGCCTTCCGCGCGATGGCAGACTTCCGGGCATGAGTCTCGCGGCGCATCTGGAGAAGCTCGGCCTGCCGCTGGTCGAGGAGCAGCTGAAGCATCCGACCGTGGCCGGCATCGCCCGCGGCGATCTGGACGAGGCGGTCTTCCGCTCCTGGCTGGAACAGGACTACCTCTACCTGCTCGACTACGTGCGCGTCTTCTCCCGGCTGGCCTGGCAGGCCCCGGCGGCGCATCTGGGCGACCTCGTCGACCTCGCGCACGCGACGTACCACGAGGAGATGGCGCTGCACCGGTCGCTGTCGGCCGAGTTCGGCGCCGATTTCGACAAGGCCGTGAAGGGTCCCGCGTGCGCCGCGTACACCCGCTTCCTGCTCGACAGCGCCGCCTCGTACGGCGAGGGCCTGGCCGCGCTCTACCCCTGCATGTGGGGGTATTCGACGCTCGGCGCGCGGCTCGCCGAGAACCCGCCCACCGAACCGCGCTACCGGCGCTGGGTCGACACCTACTCCGATCCCGCCTTCGCCGAGCTGACCCGCCGGATCGCCCAGATGATCGACGAGGCGGCCCCGGACCGCGCGACGGCCGAGCGGCTCTTCCTAGAAGGCATGCGCCACGAGGTCGCCTTCTGGACCGTCCCGCTCTGATCAGCGGCCTGCCGTCTGGAGGCTGGGGTAGTCGGTGTAGCCCTCGGCTCCGCCGCCGTACACCTGGTGCAGGACGCTTGGGCTGAGCGAGGCGCCGGAGGCGAAGCGGGCGGGCAGGTCGGGGTTGGAGATGAACAGCCGGCCGTACGAGAAGAGGTCCGCCAGGCCCGCCGACAGGACCTCCTCGCCCGCGCGCTGCGAGCTGGGCTCCGGGCCGTTGAAGTTGGCGATCAGGGCGCCGGGCCAGAGCGGCCGCAGGTCGGCCAGCGCCTCGTACGCGCCGCGTTCGAGCACGTGCAGGTAGGCGAGGCCGAGCGGGGCCAGGGTCTGGACGAGGGTCCGGTACGTGGACCTCGGGTCCGACTCGGCGATCTCGTTCTCGGGGTTGCCGGGGGAGATCCGCAGGCCCGTGCGTTCCGGGCCGACCTCGGCCGCCACGGCCTCGACGACCTCGATCGCGAAGCGCGGCAGGTCGCCGAACCGGTCGGTACGGCGGTTGGTGCCGTCGGCCAGGAACTGCTGGATCAGGTAGCCGTTCGCGCCGTGGATCTCGACCCCGTCGAACCCGGCCCTGATCGCGTTGCGGGCGGCGGTGGCGAACGCGGCGATCGTCTCCTCGGCCTCGGCGGTCGTCAGGGCTCGCGGCGTGACGTGGTCGACCATGCCGTCGCGGGTGAAGATCTGCTCGGACGAGATCCGTACCGGCGAGGGCGCCACCGGGAGCCGGCCGCCCAGCGTGACCGGGTGCGTCATGCGCCCGACATGCCAGAGCTGGGCGAAGACCCGTCCGCCGGCGGCGTGCACGGCCCCGGTCACCGCACGCCAGCCCTCCGCCTGCTCATCGGTGACCAGGCCGGGGATGCCGGGGCCGCCCTTGCCGAGTTCGGTGGTCCAGATCCCCTCGGTGACGATCAGGCCGGCACTGGCGCGCTGGGCGTAGTACTCGCTGGTCAGCGGGTTCGGTACGGCGGTGACGTCGTCGGCTCTGCCGCGCGTCATGGGCGCCATCACGATCCGGTTGGGCAGCTTCAGGTGGTCACTCTCGTACGGGCGCAGGAGCGGGCTGTCGGCGTTCGGCATGGCGGTGCCTTTCTGGGACGGGCGATGACCGGCGGGCGAGGCGGCGTCGCACGGCATGGGCGGCGCCTGTCGCGGAGGGACGGTGATCAGCGGGCGAGGGCGGTCACTTCGACCTCGATCAGCCAGTCGGGCTGGGCCAGGCCCTTGACCTCCAGGAGCGTGTCGGCCGGGTAGGGCTCGCTCAGGAACTCCCCGCGCAACCGGATGACGCCGTCGAGATGCGCGGCCATGTCGGTGACGAAGATCCCGACCTTGACGACGTCGTCCAGCCCAGCGCCCGCCTCGGCCAGGACGCGCCGTACGTTCGCGAACGCCTGCCGGCCCTGCTCGAGGAAGTCGGCCGAGACGGTCCGGCCCTGCTCGTCGATCCCGGCCTGGCCGGACACGTAGATCACGCCGTTGGCCTCGATCGCCTGGGAGATCCGGTACGGCTCGTACCAGTCGGGGGTGGTCGCGATGCGGCGCATGGTCGCCTCCTGAAAGTGGATGTATGTACCTGCATTATTTGTAGGTGCATGCAGATGTTGGCAGTGCATATAGTCTGCTGTCAACCAGGGAGGGCGTTATGGCGACGGACACGGAGGTCTGGGGACAGATCGTGACGCTGCACGCGCGGGTCGTCCACGAACTGGCCCCGGTGATGCAGCGGCGGCACGGCATCGGCCTGTCCGCGTACTGGGCGCTCTGCCGGCTCGCGGAGGCCGAGGACGGCGAGCTGCGGATGCAGGAACTGGCCGATCTCATCGGCCTCGACCAGAGCTCGGTCAGCCGGCTGGTGGCGCGGCTGGCGGTGGACGGCCTCACCGAGCGCACGCACTGCCCCAAGGACCGCCGCGGCGTCTACACGGTGATCACCGAGGAGGGGCGGGCCGTCCAGGCGAAGGCCCGCGCCACGTACGAGGCCACCCTCACCGAGGCCCTCGACGCCGCCGCCGCCGACGAACGCCTCGGTCCGGCCATCGCCTCCCTGCGCGGCTGACCCCCGTTCTGCCGGGGACCGGGCGGCCGGGCGGGCCGAGCGATCTTGTTTTTCAGTTCATTACCCAATGTGATGAATTGGCTACGACTTCGGGGATAGAGTCCCTCCGTGGTGACGACGCGCGTGCGACTGCTGTGGCCGGTGTTACTGGCCGCGCTCATGCTCCTGGCCGGGCTCACCGGAACGAGCCGCGGCCCCGAAGCGGTGCTGCGCGCGGTGAGCGGCTGGGAGCCGGAACGCGGCGAGCCGGGCACGACCCGTTCCGAGACCGGAGCGGGCCGCAGCGACCCCTGCCCCGCCACCTGGCCCCGCTTTCTGGGCCGGACGCTGGAATGCTCCGACACCTGATCGCCGAAACGGCGCCCCACGCTCGCGCGCGGGACGCCGTTGACGGGACGGAGGATCAGCGGGTTGCCGGTACGGCCTCCTTCGGCTTCACCGGGGCGGGAGCCGCGCCGGCGCCGGCCGCGGTGAGCGGCTTGAAGCGGCGCAGGCGCAGGCTGTTGCCGACGACGAAGACCGAGGAGAAGGCCATCGCCCCTCCGGCGATCATGGGGTTGAGCAGGCCGGTCGCGGCCAGCGGCAGGGCACCGACGTTGTAGGCGAAGGCCCAGAACAGGTTGCCCTTGATCGTACGGAGCGTGCGGCGCGACAGCCGGATGGCGTCGGCCGCGGCCCGCAGGTCACCGCTGACCAGGGTCAGGTCGGAGGCCTCGATCGCCACGTCGGTACCGGTGCCCATCGCCAGGCCCAGATCGGCCTGGGCGAGCGCGGCGGCGTCGTTGACGCCGTCGCCGACCATCGCGACCGTACGGCCCTCGTCCTGCAGCCGCTTGATCACCTCGACCTTGCCGGCGGGCAGGACCTCGGCGATGACCTCCTCGATCCCGACCGAGTCGGCGACCGTGCGGGCCACCGCCTCGCTGTCGCCGGTGAGCAGCACGGGCCGCAGGCCCAGCTTGCGCAGCCGGGCGATCGCCTCGGCCGAGGTCGGCTTGACCTGGTCGGCGACCGTGATCACGGCCTTGGCCTCGCCGTCCACCCCGACCGCGACCGCGGTGTGGCCGCGGGCCTGGGCGTCGGTCATGGCCCGTTCCAGCTCGGGCGTCAGGTGCTGCGACCACTCGGCCAGCAGCTGCGGACGGCCGACCAGCACGCCGCGCCCGTCCACCAGACCCTGGACGCCGAGCCCCTCGACATTGGCGAAGTCCTCGACCGTGCCCAGCTCACCGGCCCGCTCGACCGCTCCGGCCGCGATGGCCTGGGCGATCGGGTGCTCGGAGGCGTTCTCCAGTGCCCCGGCCAGCTTCAGCACCTCGGCGGCGTCCACGCCCTCGGCGGTGATGACGTCGATCATGGCCATCTTGCCGGTGGTGACGGTACCGGTCTTGTCCAGCACGACGGTGTCGATGGCGTGCGTGGACTCCAGCACCTCCGGGCCCTTGATCAGGATGCCCAGCTGGGCGCCGCGCCCCGTACCGACCATGAGCGCGGTCGGCGTGGCCAGCCCCAGCGCGCACGGGCAGGCGATGATCAGTACCGCGACCGCGGCGGTGAACGCGGCGGCCAGGCCGTTGCCGGTTCCGATCCAGAAGCCCAGCGTGCCGACGGCGATCGCGATCACGATCGGGACGAAGATCCCGGAGATCCGGTCGGCCAGCCGCTGCACCTTGGCCTTGCCGTTCTGGGCGTCCTCCACCAGCCGCGCCATCTGCGCCAGCTGGGTGTCGGACCCGACCCGCGTGGCGCGGATCAGCAGCCGCCCGCCGGCGTTCACGGTGGCACCGGTGACGGTGTCGCCCGGGGCGACCTCCACCGGGACCGACTCGCCGGTCAGCAGCGAGGCGTCGACCGCGGACGAGCCCTCCTCGACGACCCCGTCGGTGGCGATCTTCTCGCCGGGACGGACGATGAACACATCGCCGGCCGCCAGGTCCTCGACCGCGATCCGCTCCTCGCGGCCGTCCCGAAGGACCGACACCTCCTTGGCGCCCAGCTCCAGCAGGGACCGCAGCGCGGCCCCGGCCCGGCGCTTGGAGCGCTGCTCGAAGTACCGTCCGGCCAGGATGAACGCGATCACTCCGGCGGCGGCCTCCAGGTAGATGTTCATCGAACCGTCGGTCCGGGTCATCGAGAACTCGAACCCGTGCTTCATTCCCGGCTCGCCGGCCGTACCGAAGAACAGCGCCCACAGCGACCAGCCGAACGCGGCCAGCGTGCCCACCGACACCAGCGTGTCCATGGTCGCGGCGCCGTGCCGCAGGTTGGTCCAGGCGGCCTTGTGGAACGGCCACCCCGCGTACACCACCACCGGCGCCGCCAGCGTCAGCGACAGCCACTGCCACGACTCGAACTGCCAGGCCGGGACCATCGCCATCGCGATCACCGGTACGGCCAGCACGATCGAGGTGATCAGCCGCTGCCGCAGCGATGTCAGCCCGTCGTCCTCGGCGGTCGCGCCGTCCCCGCCGCTCTCGCTCTCGGGCGGCGCGGGGGGCTCGGCGGTGTAGCCGGCCTTCTCGACCTGCGCGATCAGTTCCTCGAGGGCGATTCCCTCGGGGTACTCGACCCGCGCCTTCTCGGTCGCGTAGTTGACCGTCGCGGTCACACCTTCGAGCTTGTTCAGCCGCTTCTCGACCCGGGCCGCGCACGAAGCGCACGTCATCCCGCCGATAGCCAGCTCGATCCGCTCGGACGTGGCGTCCGTGCTCATCGCTTCCTCCTCCGTCAGTGCCGCAGGTCAGTGGTCGTGGTCGTCGTCGTGCCCGGGCTCGGCGCCCGGCTCGGCCGGTGCGGGAACGGTGCCCGTCCCCGCGGTCGCGGTGAACTCGGCCGTACGGACCTTGCCCTCATGCTGGAAGTCCAGGTAGAGGCGGTACGCACCCGAGCTGGGCACCTCGGCGAAGAAGGTGACCCCGGGGCCCGGCTTGGTCTTGCCGTCGCCCGGCTCTCCATCCGGGTGAACGTGCAGGTAGGCCATGTCCCGATCGCGCAGGGCGACCAGGTGCCCGTACGCCTCGAGGTACGGCTCCAGATCCGTGACCGGCTTGCCGTCCTTGCTCACCGACAGGGTCAGCTTGCTCGACTTGCCCGGCACGAGCGCCCCGTCCAGCCGGACCTCGTACCCGTCGACCTTCGCGACCTGTACGGGCTTCGGCAGCGGCTCGGGGTCGTAGTCGCCGGGGGCCGTGACGTCCGTCCCCAGCGTGAGCTGTTCCTTCGTGTCGTTCGGCTGGACGTCGGTGTAGAACCGGTAGGCGCCCGCCTCGGGCAGCGTCAGCGGGACCGTCCAGACCCCGCCACCGGCCTCGGTCGGGTGCAGGTGCTGGAAGCCGGACAGGTCGCGCCGCGCCACGATCAGGTGCAGCTTCTTGCCGTGCAGCGGCTGGTACCTGGTGACCGGCTTGCCGTCCGGCCCGTTCACGGTGAACCGGAAGTCGGTCTTCTTGCCCTTCTTCACCACAGTGGTCTCGGGGCTGAGTGTGTAGCCGTCCTGGGAGACCTGAAGGCCACCTGGAATCGGCGCCTCCTTGGCCGCCTCCTGCTTTCCGGTATCGCCGCCGTGGCCGTGGCCCTGCTCCGCCTGGGCGGTGGCGCCGGTGGGGCCGGCGATGTTGCCGACACCCACGGCGCTACCGAAGACGGCGGCCAGGCCCAGGGCGAACCCGCCCAGCTTGGTCGCGGTGTTCATCTCATGCCTTCAGTTCGTATCCGGCCTCTTCGACGGCGGCCCGGACCTGGGCGTCGTCGAGAGGGGCCGCGCTGGTCACGGTCACCTGGCCGGTCGCGAGGTCCACGTCCACGGCGGACACCCCCGTGACCTGGCCGACCTCCTCCTTGACGGAGTTGACGCAGTGCCCGCAGGTCATCCCGGCGACGGTGTAGGTGGCGGTGCTCATGTTCGCTCCTCTGGGTGATCTTTACCCCTGGGGGGTATCCGACGCCTTCATGCTGGCACAAGGTCGCGAACGCTGCAACCCCTACCCCCTAGGGGTTATTTCGCGACGCCGATCACACCCCGTGGCGAACGCCCTCCGCGAGCGGTTCCGGGCGTTCGTTGCCGAGAAGTTATCCACATGCACCGCAGAGTGGCCGTGGACGATCTTCATAGACTTTTGTCCGGTTATATGCACTTCCGTCCAGCGAAAGTGTCGAACACCCGGCGTCCAGCGCCGTCGCCCACAGGGTTTTCCACAGCTTTCCACAGGGGTGTGGAAAGCCCGTACGCGACACCCAGAACGCGCTGGAACCCGGCGTCCGTCAGGGCCCGAGAGCGGGCAGCACCGCCCGATAAGAGGACAGGATCAGCTCGTCGACGAGGGCTGGTGGCGGCCGCCGGTCCAGCAAATGACGCCGGACGGCACCGTAGGGGACGTCCACCACGGCGAAGACCAGCCGTTCGCGGTCGACGCGATGTGCCTCGGCGAAGGCGTCCAACGAGGTCGACACTCGGGCATTGGCGTCGTCCAGGTCCTCGCCGAGCTCGTCGGGCCACCGTACGGCCACGTCCTCGCGACGGCGCAGGAGCAGCATCGCCGCCTCAGCGGGACGCGAGCGGCACCAGCGCGGCGTATGCAGCGCGGCTGTCTCGCCGTCTCCGGCCTCCAGAGCCGCCACGAACCCCTGCTGGAATCCCCGTACGGCGCGCAGCCACAAGGTGGCGATCAGCAGGTCCCGGGAGCCGAACCGGTGGTAGATGGAGCCGGTCGGAGCGCCGAGCCGGCCGGCGATCGCGGTCATCGTCGCGGCACCGGGCCCGCTCTCGGCGGCGATCTCCAGCGCGGCATCGAGCACCTGGCCCTGCGTGAACTTGGCGGGTCTTCCCATCGAGAACCTTCCACTGGTATTAGTGGGTACATTCTAGAATAGGTTCGCTAATAGGAGGGGCCATGCGTACCGCGTCCGAGGTCGTCCAAGGCTTCTACACCGCCGCCCAAGCCGCCGACGGCGCCGCGATCCTGGCGCTGCTCCATCCGGACTTCGAGGCCCGTACCGCTCCCGGTATGCCCTGCGGAGCCGGCGGCGCCTTCCGAGGCCCGCAGGAGTCACTCATCCGCGTCTGGGGCGCGGTCTTCGCCGACTTCGACACCGCCCCGTACGACGAGACCTGGCAGCGGACCACCGACGACACCGTCGTCGTGACCGGGCACTATCGCGGTACGGCCCGTGCGACCGGCCGCGCGTACGAGGCGGAGTTCGTCCACCTGTGGCGGGTCGCCGACGGGCGGATCTCCTGGCTGCACCAGTACACCGACACCGCCCGCTGGCACGAGGCCCTGACCCCGGCAGCCTCCTGACCCCGGCGACCCCCGGAACCAGGTACCACCCGCCTGATCGAGGCAGGCGCACCGCTCCTGCTGACGGGTCGCCGAGCTTCCGGTTCCCACCGTGCGGGCGTTTCTCAGCCTGAGGAATCGACGGCGAGCAGGGTGGTGGCCGTCTGCACGAAGAGGACGCCGTCCCCGGGCAGGAGGCGAGGCGGTTCCTCGGTGACGCCTTCGCCCCACTCGCGCTCGACCGACTCCCCGGGCGGCTCGTCCGCCGTGAACGTCCAGGCGTCCGCCCCGGTCATGGCGTCGCAGGCGAGCACGGACCCGTCCCGAGTGAGGGTGTGGACGAGCCCGTCCGAGACGACCGGCGCCCCCACCGGCAAGCCGCTGATCGGGCGCGTCCACACCACTTCCGACCGGGTGACGTCGACCGCGTGGAGTTCGACCCGTTCGACGGGCTCATCGGCCTCGAACGCGGTGATGTACTCCCCGGCCCCGCCGGCCTGAGCCGTCACGACGAACACCAGGTCTCCCATCGCGGCCACGGCACAGCACGGGACACCCATCCGGGCAGGCCCAACCACCTGGGAGAACGCGATCTCACCGGAGTCCGGCCGGTATCCCACCAGCTCGCAGCGGCACCATTCCTCCTCGTCCTCCCACGAGGAGGGCCTGCCGGCCGTCACCCATGCCAGGCCGTGCGCGATGACCGGATGGAACGGGGGAATCGAGAACGGGTCGTCCTCATCGGCACCGGATTCCACCGACCAGATGGTTCGCCCGGTGGAGGCGTCGAAGCCGTGCAGCCCGCCGGCGGCGGAGTTGCCCTCCCATACGTCCGCGGCGACGATCACGTCGCCGGCCACGGCCACCGGCGCGTGGAGCACCTCCTTGCCGGTACTGAAGAGCAGGGACGCGGTCGCCAGATCCGCCGCGCCCAGCACCGAACCGTCCTGGAACAGCAGGAACTCGCCCGCCGCCTGGACCGGCCTCCCGCCGACATCGCCGAACGCCTCGTCCGCGATCCGCCCGGTCAGCCGGTCGTGCGGCCACAGGTCGCCACCGCTGTCCACGAACACGCACCGTTCGGTCGCGACGATTCCGGCCGCCGCCTCATCGTGCCGATGACG
Source organism: Actinomadura sp. 9N407 (assembly GCF_044326315.1). Taxonomy (NCBI): domain Bacteria; kingdom Bacillati; phylum Actinomycetota; class Actinomycetes; order Streptosporangiales; family Thermomonosporaceae; genus Actinomadura; species Actinomadura sp. 9N407. The sequence goes on from NZ_JBIRAW010000047.1 coordinate 42,470, forward strand.
CCAGAGTTCGTTCCCGGACGCGGCGTCCAGCGCGTACAGCACGCCCTCGGCGTCCGTGACCAGCACCATGTCACCGGCGGCCACCGGGCCCAGTGTCAGAGCCGTGCCCGCATCGAACCGCCATCGCACCTGCGGCTTCGTCATCCGCCGTCCTCCCGTGCGCTCGGCAGGTCGTCGAGCCAGCGAGTGAGGCGGTTCCCCTCGCGGGTCATGATTTCCGGGTCGCGCAGCGCGTTGGCCAGCAGTGACATGCCCTGGTACGCCCCGACGAACGTGATCGCGAGGTCGTCGGGGTCGGGCAGGCCCAGCTCGCGGAACTGGCGTTCCACCCAATCCAGCAGCAACCGGATGACCTTGCCGACCTCCAGGTCGAGGCCTCCGTCGTCCCGCTTGTCGAGTTCGACCGCCAGGGAACCGGTGGGGCAGCCGTAGCGGGCTGCGGTCTCGCGCTGCCCAACCCACGCGCCGACCATGGCCTTGAGGCGGTCGAGGGGGTCGGGGAGCTTGTCGAGTTCGCCGGTGAATTCGGCGAGGCCGCCGGCGTGCTCGGCCAGTGCGGCCTGGACCAGCTCGTCCTTGGTCTTGAAGTAGTAGTACACGTTCCCGACGGGGACGTCGGCGGCCTGGGCGATGTCGGCGATGGTGGTGCGCTCCACGCCCTGCCGATGCAGGACCTGCGCGGCCGCGGCCATCAAGCGCCGCCGCTTGTCGGCTCCCCGGGCTCGGGGCTTGGGTGAGTTGGTCACCTGACTGACTATAGACACGGTGCCACCGGATCATGCTAGGGTCCTTTTAAGTCAGCCAACTAACTAACAAGGGATTCGACATGATCGTTGTGACCGGAGCGACCGGAAACGTCGGACGTACGCTGGTGCGGCTGCTGAACGAGGCGGGCGAGCCGGTGACGGCCGTGTCGCGGAAGATCACGGAGACCGACGTACCCGACGGCGTACGGACCGTCGCCGCCGACCTGGCCGACCCCGCCAGCCTGCGGCCCGCCCTCCAGGGCGCCGACGCGCTGTTCCTGCTCATCTCCGGCGACTTCTCGGTCGCCGCCGCCGACCCGGCCGGCACCATCGGCGCCGTCCTCGAAGACGCCAAGGCCGAAGGAGTCGCACGGACCGTCCTGCTGTCCTCCCAAGGGGTCGTGACCAGGCCGGATTCGGCTTCGCACGGGCAGATGGGAGCGGCCATCGAGGACGCCGTACGGCGGTCGGGCCTGGACTGGACGATCCTGCGGCCCGGCGGCTTCGCCTCCAACGCGTTCGCCTGGGCCGAGCCCGTCCGTACCCAGCGGATCGCCCCCGCACCGTTCGGAGATGTCGGCCTGCCGCTCGTCGACCCGGCCGACATCGCCGAGGTCGCCCACACCGTCCTGCGCGAAGACGGCCACGCCGGGCAGATCTACACGCTGACCGGGCCCGCCCTCAGCACGCCCCGGCAGCGAGCCGAAGTGATCGCCGGCGCGCTCGGCGAGCCGGTCCGCTTCGTCGAGCAGACCCACGACGAGGCCCGCGCGCAGATGCTGCGGTTCATGCCCGAACCGGTGGCCGACACCACCCTGGCCATCATCGGCAAGCCGTCCCCCGCCGAGCAGCGCATCAGCCCCGACATCGAGCGCGTCACCGGCCGCGCGCCCCGTACCTTCGCCGACTGGGCCGAGCGCAACATCGCCGCCTTCCGCTAACCCGTGTTTCAAAGTCCCGGTCACGGTGCTCGCCTGGCGGCTGTGTTTCTCAAGACCCGGCCCAGGTACTCGCCTGGCGGCTCGTACCTGTCCGGTTCTTGTGCGAGCGCGGCATCGCTTCGCGATCTGGCCGGTGAGGCTCGCCTTCGGCATCGCCTCGCCGGCCAGGTAACGCGTTCGCGCGGTGGCCGAGCCACTTTGAGACAGGCCTTAGCCCACCCTCCTTCGCCGTCCCGCCCGCCTCCGTTGACTCGTGGCGTGTTCGCCTCTGGCCATCTCGGTTCAGGCGAACACGCCACGAGTCAACACCGGGGCGGGCGTGCCCTGGAGGCCGGTCCCGGTCGTGTAGCGACACCGCGCCGGGTGCCACGGCGGTGCGTGTAAATAATCTTTGACACTGTGTCCGGTGCGCTTTACATTGGGCAATGTCAGCTTTGTTTTACATGGGGAGCGGGCATGGCCTTCGAGGAAAAGCGCGCCTGGGTGATGATCGTGGTCTCCGTCGGCGCGTACATGATCTACCTGGCGACCGTCCTGGGCCGGGCCGGCGACGGCCCGCTCGCCGACGCCGCCTACGCGGTGGCTCTGCTGTCGACCATCGGTGGCGCCATCGTCGCCGCGATCGTGGCCAACATCGCGATGGCCATCGCGGGCGGCGACGGCGCCGACCGCACCGATGAGCGCGACCGTGAGATCAACCAGGTCAGTGAGCACATCGGGAAGTCGTTCGTCGTCATCGGCGCGCTCGCCGCGATGCTCATGGCCATCGCCGAACTGCACCACTTCTGGATCGCCAACGCCGTCTACCTGGCGTTCGCGCTGTCCTCGGTGCTCAGCTCGGTCGCCAAGATCATGGCGTACCGCAAGGGCGGATTCCAGACGTGGTGAGGCCGACGCAGGTCACCAACGCGATCCGGGCCCTGCGGTTCGCGCACGGCGAGATGACCCAGGCCGAACTGGCCGACCGGATCGGCGTCACCCGCCAGACCATCATCGCGATCGAGCAGGGGCGTTACTCCCCCTCGCTGGAGATGGCCTTCCGCATCGCCCGGGTGTTCCGGGTCGGACTCGACGACGTCTTCCAGTACCCCGACACCGAAGGAGACCCTTCATGAAGGCGATCGTCCAGGACGAGTACGGCCCGCCGCACGTGCTGAGCGTCGGCGAGGTCCCGATCCCGACGCCCGGCGCCGGCGATGTGCTGATCCGGGTACGCGCGGCCGGTGTCGACTACGGCGTGTGGCACCTTATGACCGGGCTGCCGCTCATCGGCCGCCTGGCCTTCGGCCTCCGCCGGCCCCGCAATCGCGTACCGGGCATGGACGTGGCCGGCGTCGTGGAGTCCGTCGGCGCCAAGGTGACCGCGTTTCGCCCCGGCGACGAGGTGTACGGCGCCGCGACCGGCGCGTACGCGCAGTTCGCACTCGCCCGTCCGGGCAAGCTTGCCCGCAAGCCCGCCAACCTGAGCTTTACCGAAGCGGCGGCCGTACCCGTGTCAGGGGTGACCGCGTCACGGGCCGTCGGCCAGGTCACCGCCGGCGAGAAAGTGCTGGTCATCGGCGCCGGCGGCGGAGTGGGCAGCTTCGCGACGCAACTCGCGGCCGCCGGCGGCGCCCACGTCACCGCTGTGTGCAGTACGGCCAAGGCCGACCTCGTCCGATCGCTGGGCGCCCAAGCCGTCATCGACTACACGCGCGAGCCGCTCACCGGGACGTACGACCTGATCATCGACATCGCGGGCATCCGGCCACTGCCACTGCTGCGCGGGCTGCTCACCGAGCGCGGCCGGCTCGCCCTCGTCGGCGGCGAGGGCGGCGGCCGGTGGTTCGGCGGGCTCGGCCGGTCGCTGGCCGCCCGGGTGATCACCCCGTTCACGCGCCAGCGCCTGGACGCCCTGATCGCGCTGACTCGCACCGCCGACCTGGACGCGCTGCGCGACCTCATCGAGGCCGGCGCCGTGCGACCGGCCGTCGGGCGCACGTACTCCCTGGCGGAGACCTCCACCGCAGTGGCCGACCTGGCGGCGGGCAACGCGCCCGGAAAGCTCGTCATCACGGTCGATTGACCCGGGGCGCCGGGATGATCGAGAACACATCATGCCCGCGCCGCTGAGTACCTCCATCGCAGCGTGCCTCCAGGGTTCGCGTTGCACTGGACGTCCTTGCCGGGCGGCCTAGGATTCCGGGGTGACCGAGCACCTGGAAGGCGAGATCGAGGCTCTGTACGAGGTGTTCGGACGGGTTCCCCGGCCACTGCGCGTGGAGGGATGCGCGCACTGCGTGGCGGCCGATGAGGATCGGCCGCTGCTCGCAGGGCCGGTGCGCGACCTAGAACCGGACGTTCTGCAGCGGTACGCGACCGAGGCCCTGCTGTTGTGGGGCGACGTTCCCGAGCTCCGTTACTTCCTTCCCCGGCTGCTGGAGATCGGTGCCGGGGACGGATTCGAGTTCGGCTTTCCCGATCCCGAGATCGTATTCGGCAAACTCGGCCTTGCCCGGTGGACGGAGTGGGACGACGACGAGCGCGCCGCCATCAGCGCCCTTTTGACCCGGTGGTGGGAGCTCACGGTCGTCGATGGCGACCCGTGGCCGAGCGCCGGGACGGTCTTGTGCAGCCTCGGGCGTACCGGGGTCGATCTCGTCCCGTTCCTCGACAGATGGGAGCGGCTGGAGTCGACCGGGGCGATCCGCAACCTGCACGAGTTCGTCATGGAAGAGATGACGTGGCCCTCCTCCGGGCCCAAACTGCGGAACCCCTTCTGGGAGAAGGAGAGCGCGGCCTATCAGGAGACTGTGGCTTGGCTGACCGACGGGCGCGCGCTCGCGGCCGTTGAAAGGGCGTTCCAGAACGAGTCACAGGACGAACCGCTGACCCTGCTGGACGAGATCCACTCGGTTCTCGGACCGCAGACCACCGCCGTTCGTGCTGAATGATCACGCCCAGGCCATGATGCAGGCTGGGCCTGCCCTTCCGGCCGGACCAGGGTTACCTCGACGGGACGGACGGCCTCAGACTCCGGCCGTCACGGCCCGTACCTCCCGGGCAGCCGGAAGGCTCCGCGCCTTTTCAGGCAGGGCTTGCAGGATCTGCCCGGCAATGCGGCGCCGGGCCGGACTGATCGGATGATCATGCAGGGTCGTCAATGCCTGGTCGAGGCCCGCGTCTACTTCGCGGGCCTTGATCAATCCCATGGCCCGGATGGTCTGGAGGTTCGCGACGGGCCCGACCGTCCCGGAGGGGTAGAGAGCCAGCGCGTCACTGACGGCTCGTTCGGCACGAGGGTTTCTGGTGAGGGTGAAGATGTACGCCTCGTTCCAGCGGAGACGGGCTTCGCCCCAACCGAACGTGGACGGATCGTCCCGCATGCTCTCTGGCAGTCCCTCGAACACCTCCGACACCATGTTCATGGTCTCGTGCGCCGTACTGGCGTCCCCGCTTTCGGCCGCCAGGCTCGCGTGCACCGAGTAGGCGCGCGGGAGACCAGGACACGGCACCCCGTCAGCGATCCGCATCGCCGCGGTCGTCGCGGAACGGATGTCGGCAGGCGGAAGACCCGCCCAGAACGCCTCTTCGGCCTCGCGGGCCCGTACCCACACACGGAGATCGCGGTCGCCCGACGCGTCGGCGGCGCGGTGTGCCGTCCGCCATGCAAGGCGGGCACCGCGCCTGTTGCCGACATCACCGATCTCGATGGCGAGCAAGGCGGAAAGACCGGCGCTCACGCGGAGCAGTTCGGTCCGTGACCCTGCGCCTTCCCGGTTGAGCAGTTCCCCCACCGCGACGATGTCGGCGGTCAGGTCGTTGATCAATGTGCCGACCGGCTGCCGGCTGATCAGGCATCCGTACTCGCGGACGGCACGTTCCCACTCGCTGATGTCGACCGATTGACCGAGGGCGCGTTCCACGCCGGACAGGACCTCTTCGAGGGCGCCGGGCGGGATCGTCGTCCCGGCACCCAGCGCGGCGAGCATCTGAAGAGCGGCACGGCGCTTCACGTCGTCGTCCCCATCGTCGGGAATAGGGCTCGGATTCACGGTACCCATCGGGGCCGTGGTCGCATCATCGACGGAAGCCTCTTCCGCCTCGGGAGCGAAGAGTTCCGGTTCGGCCCTGCCCAGAACCTCGCAGTACGCGTGGCGGTATTTGTGGCTGGGGATGTGATCGCCCCGCTCCCACTGCTTGATCATGTCCGCGAGTACGCCGACATGGGGGAAGGCGGGAAGCCCCAGCAGGTCCGCCGCCGTACGCAGAAGCCGTGCCATCTCGTTCCGCGGCCAGTACGGGGGAGCCTTGCGCGCGGCTTGCAATCGTGCACCGACGATCTTGCTTGTGTCGACCTTGTTCATGGCGGACATGGTGCGTCCCCTCGCCAGGGAGACAGGGGATCTCCCCCTTCTCACCCCTACATCACCTCTACTTCACCCGTGATTCTCCCCTGGAAGTGCTGTGTGTGACGGGGATTTACTGAGAGTCACGGAACGGATATGCGTTCCTGCCCCTGAAAACAAGGCGGCCCCGGCCGGTGCGCTAACACCAATGGCCGGGGCCTGATCCGACGCAGGAGGTCGGACTTATGGACGATCGTAGGACCGAGGCCGATCCGCTCGCAGTGCTGGACGCGTTCTTGTCCGCATGCGGGTTCAGCACTGAGCGCCGAGCGAGCGGGCTGCGGGTGGTGAATCCGCAGGTGATGGGGTGTTGCTCGCTGGTGGCCGACACCATCGGCTGCCGGGCACGGGACGAGGACCAGCGGGTGTGGTTCTGGACGTCGTGGGGCGAGCCGATCGCTCCGGCCGACCGGATCTCCGATGCCGCGCTGGCCGTCATGGCGTACCTCGGTGAAAGGGCGCATGCCCCGGAGGCCGGGCGATGACCGCCGTCGCGCCGTGGGTGGCGGTCGAGTTGGAGCCGGAACGAGTGGCGGCGGAACTGGCGCGAAGGTTCCCCGGGGTATGCGCGTGGAGAGGCGAGTACACCGGGTCCTGGTGGGCGCTGAGCCGGGACCGGTACGGGCGTGACGGCCTGATCGAGGCTGACAGCCCTGCCGAACTCGGCCGCCTGCTGGAACGGATCCACTGGATGCGAGTCGTGCCCCGCGAAGCCCGTACCGCACCGCGGACCGGCCCGGCAGCTCAGGCGATCCCTCTGCTTCCCCGAGCTCCGCGCGTTCCCGCAGCTACTCGGCCGGCGCCGCGCCGCCAGAACGAGCAACCACGCAGACGCCTGCCGCGACGGCGCCGCTCGCTGCTGCGATGGCTGCTCGCCCTGTGACCGGCTCGCCACCCTTCCGTTCTCTGAACGGAGCGCCTGCTCGGGAGGCGGCTCGGGGTCAGGCGTGTCTTGGGCGGTAGTGCAGGGACGTGATGCCCGAGGCGTAGGGCTTGGCTTCGGTGAGTTGCAGGTCCAGCCGGCCCAGGTCGTCGGGGAAGAGTTTCAGGCCTTTGCCGATGGCGACCGGGATCACGCGGAGTTGAAGCTCGTCGAGCAGGCCCGCCTGGATCAGCGAGCGTGCGAGAGACAGGCTGCCCCAGAGCATGATGTCCTTGCCAGGTTGCCTCTTGAGTTCGGCGACCTTGTCCGCCGCGTTGCCGCGGACGACTTGTGCCTCTTGCCAGTCCCCCCATGGGGCCTTGTCCAGGGTGGAGGAGAAGACCAGCTTGGGGAGGGCGTTCACCATCTTGGCGACGGTCTCGTCGGCGGTGGGCCAATACTGCACGAACATCTCGTAGGTCGCGGCGCCGAGAAGTATGGTGTCGACGTTCTCCAGCAGTTGGAGGTTGTCCCTGTCCACCTCGCTGTAGTCGGTGACGGACTCGAAGAAGTCGAGTTCCCCACCGGCCCCCGCCACGTAACCGTCGACTGTGATGAGTTCTTGAACGATCAGTTTGCGCATGGCTGGTGAGACCAGGCGCGTCGAGCAAACTCATCGGTCATCAGGGTGGCAGGATTTCGATATCCGCCTGGCCGCGACGGCAGGTACACCTTCCGGCTCGACTCGAAAGTGCCTCATCGTGAAGATCGCCGACGCAGTACTGCAGTTTCCTGACGTGCGCCCTCTGCCGGGACTCGATCAGGCATGGACGTTCCCGGGAGCGTACAACCGGTTCCAGAGAGCGATCGCCCTGGCACCGGACGGCCGTAGCGCATTCCAGGTTCTCTGCACCAAGGGGTATTCGGACGAGGCGGCCGCCGCGATCCTGCGTTTCGCCCGCCTCCATGAGGCGGAGCTGTGGCAGGCGGCGCCGTTCGCCGCCGTCCCGGGATTCCGTCTCTCGGGGAAGCCTTTCGACTGCCTCGCCAGCGTTCTCCCGGCCGTTACCGACTCCCATGCCGAGGACTGGGAGCAGAACGTCTTCGACGTGTTCCCTGCCTGGCGATGTGAATTCTCGCTGGACGAGAGCGAGATCGAGGCCCGGTACCGGTGGCGGAAGGAGCTGGATCCCCTGAATCTCGAGCGGCAGCGTCAGCCGTTCCTGCGGATGCGCTACGAGAACCCGCGGACCGGCCTGCGGGCCGGTGAGAGCGGTCATCGCATGCTCGCTCCCGCGGCACGGCTGGAGCGCGAGATGAGGGTCATCGACGAGATCGGCAGCGGTTGGGTCGAGGCGGAGAACCGCCGCGGCCAGATCCGACGCGTCGAGTGGGGCGAGGGCATCGCGGAACTGGTCGACCCGGTGACTCGCCATCGCGAACGATTCCAGGCCGCCGACGCAGCCGGGTTCGTCGAGCGGTTCCTGGAGCAAGGAATGGATTGACCGGCTGGTTCCACCACCGGAACCGCCTCGCCGGCCACCCGCTGGAATGACCGGGCCTTGCGGACAAGGGCACTGTTCACGATCATTCCTCCATGACATGGCAACCAGAACTCGCTGACGACGAGGTTCTGCGGCGCCGCCGCGTGCTGGCGGCGGACGTCCGGGACGAGCTGAGCGCCGCCGGGCTGCCCGTCGCGGCGGAGAGCAGCACGCTCGGCACCGGTGTGCTGGTGGAGATCGATCCGCTCGACGATGAGAGCGGCGGCGGTGTGGTCGTCGACTGGAAGACGCATTTCATGCTGCGCTCCGCCGCCATGGACGCGCTGAGCGAGGGGCGCCGGGACGACGCGGCCATCCGCTATTCGGGCACCGTCTCGAAGATCATGAGCGACGCGGTCGCGGACATCCTGGAGACGGCGGGCTACACGTTGCTGCGGGACTACAACGACATGTCCCCGTACTCGATTCTGGTCACGGGGCAGGAGCGCAGGCCGTCCTGGCGAGACTGGCTGCACGCGCAGATTGACCGCCGGCAGCAGGCGCTCCACGAAACGGCCGTCCAGGAAGGGCGGACCAACGCCTGAGACCGTCCGGAGATGGCGGGGCGGCTCCGGACGACCCGCGCCTGCTGACACCACCCGTCACTCCCGGCAACCACAAGATCACGACCTTGGGTTGCCGTGTGCGGGCTCTATTGCTGCCTGGCCGCCGTACGGTTCGGTACGGCGTAGACGCCGAGGGCGACCAGGACGGCGAGGCCGATCGTGATCCCCTCCGAGGTGGTGACCTGGCTGTCGGTCACGGCGGCCTGGACGGCGTAGAGGACGGGCCCGGCGCCCGCGATGACGCCCTTCCAGTACTTGCTGATCTTCACGGCGGCTCCTGGGGGTGGTTCCATCAAGGAGTGTTTCCTCAGGTGGCGGAGCTAGTACCGGCCGTGACAGGAGCATGGCGTTCGGGCAAGCCCGTGAGCTGGGGATTCGGTTGTCAGTGGTTTCGCGGATACTTGAGGCATGCCTGAGTTGCCTGAGGTCGAGTCGCTGGCCGGGTTCCTGCGGGAGCACGCGGTCGGCCATGTGGTCGCGCGCGTGGACGTTCTCGCGATCTCCGCGCTGAAGACGTACGACCCGCCGATCACGTCGCTGGGCGGGCTGACGGTGACCGGGGTCGGACGGTACGGGAAGTTCATCGATGTCGATGTGGACGGGCTCCACCTGGTGATGCATCTCGCGCGGGCCGGGTGGCTGCGGTGGCGGGAGGAGATGCCCGTCAAGCCGGCCAGGCCGGGAGGCAAGAATCCGCTGGCGCTGCGCGTGCATCTGGACAACGGCTCCGGGTTCGATCTGACCGAGGCGGGCACCAAGAAGGGCCTGGCCGTCTATGTCGTACGAGACCCGGAAGAGGTGCCCGGGGTGGCGACCCTCGGACCCGATCCGCTGGCGGGGGCGTTCACCAAGGAGACCCTGGCCGGGATCGTCGGGGGGCGGCGGACGCAGATCAAGGGGCTGCTGCGGGATCAGAAGGTGATCGCGGGGATCGGCAACGCCTACTCGGACGAGGTTCTGCACGTCGCGCGGATGTCGCCGTTCAAGATCTCCTCATCGCTGACCGAGGAGGAGATCGAGGGCCTGTACGAGGCGATCGTGGGCACGCTGCGGGACGCCGTGGAGCGGGCCCGCGGGGTCGCCGCCCAGGATCTCAAGGGGGAGAAGAAGAGCGGGCTGCGGGTGCACGGGCGTGCCGGTCAGCCGTGCCCCGTTTGCGGGGACACGGTCAGGGAGGTGTCGTTCGCCGACTCCTCGCTGCAGTATTGCCCGACCTGCCAGACCGGCGGGAAGCCGCTGGCGGACCGGCGGATGTCACGGCTTCTCAAGTAGCGAGCGCCGAGGTGGTCAGCGGGCAGTAGTGGTCAGCGGATCGAGGTGGTCAGCGGACCTTGGGGACGTCGCCGAAGAGCGGGGCCACCTTGGACCAGCGGTTGAGTTCGCAGCCGTCGGCCCGGGTGAACCGGGTGTTGATCCGTTCGTTCTGCCAGGTGCCCTTGACGGTGGCCACCTCGGGACCGCCGTAGATCTTGGTGCACATCTGGTCGGGCGGGACGGGCTTGAAGGGTTCCTTGACCTTGCCGAGTGCGGCGCAGGCCTGCTGCGCCTTGGGGTGGTCGCCGTTCGCCGGGTCGCAGCTCAGCTTCCACGTCTTGGCCGGTGCCTGGGCGGACGCCTTGACCTCGATCGTCAGGGAGTCCTGGCCCGAGGGCTGGACGGACGTGGTGGCGGAGGGCTTGTCGGCGGACGGGCCGTTGGCCTGTTCGTCGCCACAGGCGGCCAATGACAGGATCATGGCTAGGCCGGGCGTCGTGAAAAGGAGCGTCCGATACCGCATGCGTGATTCGACGCGGGGGGGTTCCGCGCGGTTCCATGGAGGCGTGATGAATTTCGGGGACGATGTCCCGGCGGTGGACGCGAAAGACGTTCCACAGGACGCGTACCTGCTGGATGTGCGGGAGCAGGAGGAGTGGGACGCGGGGCACGCGCCCCACGCGGTGCACATTCCGATGGGCCGGCTGAGCGACCGGGCCGGCGAGGTGCCCCGTGACCAGGAGGTCTACGTGATCTGCCGGTCCGGGGTGCGCTCGGCGCAGGTGACGGTGGCGCTCAACCAGGCGGGCTGGCTGGCCAGGAACGTCGACGGCGGAATGAAGCGGTGGGTGGAGAGCGGCCGCTCGATGGAGAACGACTCCGGGACGGAGCCGTACGTCGCCTGAACGGGCGCGGGCGCGGGTCGGCTGAACGGGCGCGGGCCGTTTGACGGTTATGATCGGCTTCGACCGATAACCGCGGGAGCTCGGGCCGACCGGGCTGAGAGGGCGATAGGGACACGGCGTCGCCGACCGCATGAACCTGTCCGGGTAATGCCGGCGTAGGGAGTGTGTCCCGTGACGTCCAAGGTCCAGTCGCGCCCTCGTGACGAGGTCCCGTTCACCCTCGATGAGCCCGCCCCGAAGGTGCTGGGCTTCTGGGACCAGAGCGCGTTCTGGGGCAATCTCGGCGTCAGCCTCTTCGCCTTCTCCGGCGCGTACACCGTGCTGGCCCCCGACGAGAACGGCCTGCCGACGCTGTCGATCATGGCCGGGATCGTCGCGATGGCCGTGGGCACGGCGCTGGGCGGGCTCATGCTGGGCCTGGCGGCGGCCCCCGGCGCGCGGACGGGGCAGCCCGCGATGGTGCTGCTGCGCGGGCTGTTCGGCGCCCGGCTCTCGTACGTGCCGACCGTCCTCAACATCGCCCAGCTGATCGGCTGGGGCACGTTCGAGCTGATCGTGATCGCGGACGCGGCGAGCGCGCTGTGGGACGGGATACCCCGGTGGGTGTACGTGGTCGCGGCCGGGATCCTCACGACCGTGCTGACGATCTGGCCGCTGGGTTCGGTACGGATGCTGCGCCGGTACGTGACGGTCGCGGTGCTGGTGGCCTTGGTCTACTTCTACGTCCAGCTGCTGCGCGAGCCGCTGCCCGACCTGACCGTGGGCTCGTGGGGAGGGTTCTGGATCGGGGCGGACGCGGCGCTGGCGGTCTCCATCTCGTGGGTCCCGGTGGCCGCGGACTACACGCGGCACGCCCGTTCGGCCAAGGGGGCCTTCGGGGCCGCCGCCGTCGGATACTCGGTGACGCAGATCTTCGCGTACATGCTGGGGCTCCTGGCGCTGGCCCTGGTGGCGGGCGACTCGTCCAAGGTGTTCGACCCGTTCCTGAGCGTCACGCTGGGCGTTCTGTTCTTCGCGGTGTTCGTGCTGCGGGAGGCGGACCAGTCGTTCGCCAACGTCTACTCCACCGCGGTCTCGATCCAGAACCTCGTCCCGCGCGCCGACCGCCGGGTGCTGACGATCGCGCTCGGCGCCGGGATCACCGGGCTGGCGCTGCTGCTGAACATCGGGGACTACGCCGCGTTCCTGTCGCTGATCGGCTCGGTCTTCGTGCCGCTGCTGGGCGTGCTGGCCGCGGACTTCTTCCTCGGCCGGGGCCGCTGGCGGGCCGCGATCGGTGCCGCGGACGCCGAGGGCCTGGGCTGGGACACCTCGCGGACGGCGCCGTCCCGCTGGGGGATGATCGCGGCCTGGGCGATCGGCTTCGTCGCGTACCAGCTGATCTATCCTGGCGCGGTGAGCTGGTGGGCGGCCTTCTGGCAGGACGTGCAGGGCCTGATCGGCTTCACCCCGCAGGGCTGGATGAGCGCCTCGCTGCTGTCGTTCCTGATCGCCGGGCTGGCCGCGGTGGCGATCGGACGGCTCGGCCGGCCGGCGCGGCGTGGCCAGAGGTAATCGCCGCTTTCGGGTCGTGACGTGGTGTTCTTCCGGTAAACGGTGGCCCTACGTAGGAACTTTTCCACTGCGGTTGCCCGGCGGCGGGCCTCGCCTCGGTGGCACGATGACAGTCGTGCAGATGCATGTTCACGACCCGATCGCCCGCGCCGTTATCGAATGCGCCGCGGATGCGATCGTGGCCGTCGACGACGGGTTCCGGGTCACGGTCTGGAACCCGGCCGCCGAGCGGATGTTCGGCTGGAGCGCCGAGGAGCTGCTCGGCCGGGTGCTGCCGATCGTTCCGGACGAGCTGAAGGCCGAGCACAACGCGGTACAGGAACGGCTGCTCACCCGCCGGACCGGCGACGGCGGCCAGATCTCCATCGCCACCCGCCGGTTCCATCGGGACGGGCGGCTGATCGACGTACGGATCGACACGAGCCTGCTGAAGTCCCGCGACGGCGCGCTGCTGGGCTGGGTCGGGGTCTACCACCCGGTCGAGGAGGACGACGTCGCGCAGCACCACACCGCCGAGCGGGCCCGGCTGGTGCGGCGGCTGAACGACATCGTCGCCGACCTGAACGCCGAGCTCGATCTGGCGGTCGTGCTCGACCGGATCACGTCCGCGCTGATCGAGCTGACCGGTGCCGACGCGGGCGGGTTCGTCCGGATCGACGGCGAGCGGCTGCGGCTGGTGAGCATGTCGGGGCTGCCCGACCACATGCGCGGCACGACCGCCGACCTGCGCACCAGCCTGGTCGGCGAGCTGATGCGGTCCGGCAAGACCGTCAAGCTGGCCACCGGCGAGCGGCGGCTGGACGATCTGATCTGGTCCGAGCTGCCCGGACTGCACACGGTCGCGCTCGGGCTCTCGTTCCTGCAGAACCGCCCGTACGGTGCCCTGTACGCGCTGTTCTCCGGGCGCAAGGTCGGGCACACGGAGCTGGAACTGCTGGAACTTCTGGCCGGGCACGCCGGGGTCGCGGTCGGCAACGCCGTCGCGTACGCGGAGGTCGTCCGGCAGCGAGCGCACGAGCGGGCGGTGATCGACTCCAGCGCGGACGGCATCGCGGTCCTCGACCGCGACGGGCTCGTCCGCCAGTGGAACCCGGCCGCGCACTCCCTCACCGGCATCCCGCCCGAGGACGCGGTCGGCCGCCCGCTGCCGTTCGAGATGCCCGCGCTCGGCGAGATGCTGACCATCCCGCTGGAGAGCGGCGTCTGGCTGAACGTGCTCGTCGCGGAGATCGAGGAGACCGACGAGCTGGTCGTCGACTTCCGCGACGTCACCGAGGCCAAGGCGCTCGAGGAGGCCAAGGACCTCTTCCTGGCGACCACCAGCCACGAGCTGCGCACCCCGGTGACGGTCGTCCAGGGGTTCGCCAGCACGCTGACCAACCGGTGGGACGAGATGCCCGACGCCGACCGCCGGGCCGCCGTCGCGACCATCGCCGAGCGCGCCCAGTCGCTCGGCCGCCTGGTCGAGCACCTGCTGCGCGGCGCCCGGGCCGGGGCCGACGAGCTGGCGGTGACGATCGAGTCGTTCGACCTGGTCCGGGTGCTGGAGGGCGTCGTCGCGGGCTTCCGTTCCCTGTCGGACCTGCACCGGGTCGAGCTGGAGATCGCGCCCGACCTGCCGCCGGCCCGCGGCGACGCGCTGGCCACCGACATCGTGCTGGGCCAGCTGCTGGAGAACGCCTTCAAGTACTCACCCGACGGTGGCCGCGTCCAGGTCCAGGCCCGGTGCGAGGACGGCGACCTCGTCGTCTCGGTGGTGGACGAGGGGATCGGCATCGCGCACGGCGACCATGACCGCATCTTCGAGCGCTTCGTCCAGGGCGAGGCGGGCGACCGGCGGCGCTTCGGCGGTATCGGGCTCGGCCTCTACATTGTGAAACGCCTCACAGAAGCGCAGGGTGGCGAGATCTCCGCGCACCCCGCCAAGGGCGACGATGACCGTACCGGGACCCGGATGTGCCTCCGCCTCAAGCAGGCCGAGTGACCGGTCCGCTGGTCATGGCCTTGTTACCGGCCTGAGCGCGACTTGAGATCCGCTGCCCCCGCGCTGACCTGCGCAACGGAAAAGTGATCTTTCCGGGAGGCCCGGCCACTGGAACGTTCCGGCGACGCCAGTGTGACGGACGAAACGCACGTGTGAGGAGTAATCCGCCGTTGGCTGGATAGATCCATAGATATTTGTATGCGGATGTTGGCGGTCGGGGAGAGGCTCGTGGAGCCGGTCCCGTACGGGCGATGAAGGCCGTGACTGGAGGGTCAGTCGCTCGTTGAGCGGGGGGCAGGGTGTTTCGTCCAGGTTTCCGGGTGGCCACTATCGGGCATTTCGGTCCTACCGAAGGGCGATGGCCTCTCGGAACACGGTCTATCGGAAGGCCGCTTCGTACCGGGAAGGCACCCGGTACGAAGAAGCCGCGTCGTACTGGGAAGCCAGGTACTTGGAAGGCACTGTGCGGACAAGGTCACGGGAGGTGAGGGCGTCGAGCGTCGTACTGCTGCCACACGCACCGTCCAGCGTCGCGGTCGCCCGCCGGCGGCTGAGCGCGGAACTCTCCGACTCCGGGGTCTTCGAATCCATCGTCGACGACGCCAACGTCATCGTCAGTGAACTGCTCAGCAACGCCCTCCGGCACGCGCGCCCGCTCCCGTCCGGGCAGATCCGCGTCACCTGGATCCGCAGCGGCGACCTCCTCGAACTCGCGGTCAGCGACGGCGGCGCCATGACCGAGCCCCGGCGCGGCCCCGGCACGCTGTCCTCCCTCGGCGGCCGAGGCCTCGGCATCGTCGAGGCCCTCTCCGAAGGCTGGGGCGTCCGGCACGACGACGGCTCCACCACCGTGTGGGCCGTCCTCCGCGCCCCCAAGTCCGCCGAGGCGCAGTCACCCGCCGACGTCCTGCCGAGCTTCGGCGACCTCAGCGACCTGCACAGCCCCGACCTGAACGGCCGGGACGGACGCGGCCGCGGCCGCACCGGCGGCGGCATGGCCGACGACGACCTGTACGAGGGCGACGTGTACGAGGGCGACTGGCGACAGGCCACCTCTACCAGGGCATATCCGGCCTGACGGCCAAGTCCGGACCCCGCCTGTTCCATACCGTTCACCCCCATGTAGGGTCCTCTTCAAGCTCGGGCGCTGTCGTGCCCCCGTCGACACCGCCCGAGCTGCCAAGCTGTTTTTAAAAGACCCGGCCCACAGTGCTCGCCTAGCGGCTCGCACCGTGACCGTGACTTGGGCGAGCGCGGCATCGCTTCGCGATCTGTCCGGTGAGGCTCGCCTCCGGCTTCGCCTCACCGGACAGGTAACGCGCTCGCGCGTCAGCTGAGGCCACATACGTCCCGGCTCCCAACGCCGCTCTCCTCGTTGACTCGTGGCGTGTTCGCCTTGATGGGCGACGCCAGGGGCGAACACGCCACGAGTCAACGTCATGCGGTGGCTGGTGCTAGCTTGCGGCGGCATGGCGGTCCTTCATGTGCTTGATGAGGATTTCGCGCTGCCCGATCGGGGTGACGAGCCGGTCTCGACGGCCTGGGTCACCACCGACGATGAGCCGCCATCGCCGATCGTTTGAATGCGTGATCGGAGACCTCAGCCCGCTTGCTCAGCTGGAACGGACCCCAGGCGTTGCGAGCGCGTCCGAAGGCAGGTTCGAGCGAAGCGAGAACCTGATCGCGAAGCGAGCCGCCAGGCGAGATCGGAGCGATGCCAGCGCTCGCCGCATTCGCGACAAGCGACGAGCCGCCAGGCGAGGAGCGCAGCTCGCGAATGCTAATGACGCAGAATGGGGCAGCTCATGCATCGGGGGCCGCCTCGGCCGGTGCCGAGTTCGCTGCCGCTGATCCGGATCACTTCGATGCCGGCCGCCTCCAGTTGGGCGTTGGTCTCGATGTTGCGCTCGTACGCCACGGCCAGGCGGGGGCCGAGGGCGAGGGTGTTGTTGCCGTCGTCCCATTGTTCGCGCTCGGCGGTCACGGGGTCGAGGCCGGTGTCGATCACCTTGAGGCGGTCCAGGCCCATGGCGTCGGCGGCGGCCTCCAGGAACGGGCGGGGCTCCGATACGCGCAGGTCACCGTTGTCGGCGGTCACGGCGTAGGCGGTCAGGGAGTAGGCCACCGGCGGGTACATCACGACGGTGTCGACGTCGACCATGGTGCACACCGTGTCGAGGTGCATGGTGGCGCGTTCCTGGGCGATCGGTACGGCCAGGACGGTGTGTGCGAGACCGGCGTCGAAGACCTGGCGGGCCAGGCGTTCGACGCCTGCGGGTGTGGTGCGTTCGCCGGTGCCTACTGCGATGACGCCCTCGCATAGAAGCAGGATGTCGCCGCCCTCTACGTGTTCGAGGGATGTGTCGTAGATGGGCTCTACGCCGGCGAAGCGTGGGTGGTGCGCGTAGATGAGGCCGGTCAGTTCCGCTTCGCGGCGGCGGGCGTCCATGGCCAGGCTGGTGACGGCGACCCGGTTGCCGATCCAGGCGCTGCTGTCGCGGGTGAACAGCAGGCCGGGGAGGGGGTCGATGATGAAATCGAGCCGGTCCATCAGCCGGTAGACCAGGCCGTGCGCCGACTTGAGCTCCTCGTGCGCGAGGCCGGCGATCAGCACGTGGGCGAGGATCTCCGGGTCCAGGTCGCGCAGGTAGCCCTGTACGACCCGGCGCAGCTGGTCGCCCCAGCGGCCGTCGGCGATCACGCTTGCGATCGCCGCGTTCCGGGTGTCCTCGTACTCCAGGGCCTCCTGGAGCAGCTCGGTCACGTAGAGGACCTCGACGTCCCGATCGCGCAGTGCCTGGGCGAACGCGTCGTGCTCCTCCTGCGCCCGGCCGACCCACGGGATGGCGTCGAAGAGGAGCTTGTCGCTGTTGCGCGGCGTGAGCCGTTTCAGCTCCGCGCCCGGCCGGTGCAGCATCACGGTACGCAGCCGCCCGACCTCGCTGGTGACCAGATGCTGGTGAGCCGTCTTCTCCGTCACCCTCGCAGTCTAGGTCCTCGCTGATCAGCCCCATGGGACCCTTTGGTGGTGCCCGGACGGCTCCCCCTGCACCTGACCTCGGCCACTCTGCTGCGAATATCGGCCGAGGGCGCCGCTACCGCGCTGGTCCTGACCGTTCACGCCCGGACCGGACGGGCGGCGGACGCCGGATTCCTGCAGACCGCGCTCACGCTGCCGTACGTGCTGAGCGGTCCCGTGATCGGGCACATGCTCGACCGCGCGGCCCGTCCCCGTATCCCGGCCGTGGTGCTGGGCGTGGTGTATGCCCTGGCCACGGCGTTGCTGCTGCTGATCGCCGGACGGTCTCCGCTGGTCCTGGCTCTGGCGGTGGCCGTGATCGTGGGCTGTACGGAGCCGATCGTGGTCGCGCTGACCAGCCTGCTGCCGCGTTTCGTACCGGCTGAACGGCTCCCGCGCGCGTACGGGCTGGAAGCGTCGAGCTACAGCGTTGCCGCGATCGCCGGGCCGGGTCTTGCCGCCGCGATCGCCGCGTACGCGGGGGGCGCCCAAAGTGGGGTCGTCATCGTTGTCGCGGCGGCCGTCGGTGTTCTTGCTCTGGCGTTTCTTCCTTTGCCGGGCAGGAGTGAAGGGGCGGAGCAGCGGCGCACGGTACGGGGCGTGGTGATCGGCGGGTTGCATGTCCTGGTCGCCAACCGCATGCTGCGTGCGCTGACCGTGGCGACGACGTTCGGCTGGCTCGGGTTCGGCGGTGTCGCGGTCACGGCGGTGCTGTTCGCCCAGCACATCGGGGCCGATGCGAGTGCGGGTGGGCAGCTCCTTGTCGCCTTCGCGGTGGGGTCCCTGTTCGGTTCGCTCGCCTCGGCGCGCTGGCTGAAGGCCCGTGTTGCCGAACGGGTCGTTCTGGGCGGCCTGGTCGCCTTCGGTGCCGCCGTGGCTCTGGTGTGTCTGGCTCCGTCGCTGCCTTGGGCGCTGGCCTGCTTTCTGCTGATCGGTCTTGTCGAGGGTCCGGTGTTCACCGCGACCCTGATGCTCCGCCAGCGGGAATCGCCGCCGGACCGCCTCGGGCAGGTCAACACCACGGGCGGCAGCCTCAAGATCGGCGGCTCGGCCATCGGCGCCGCCCTGACCGGTGTCTTCGCCGATGAGATCGGACCTGTGGGCTTGCTCTTGGCCATCGCCGCCTGCCAGCTGATCGGGGCGCTGAGCGGCCTGCTCATCCTGCACTGGCCGTCCCGCGAGACCCCTGGAGACCCTGGAGTCTGAACAGGGCGACCGCCCCCGCCGCGATGCAGCGGGGGCTTGCCTCCCTCTCACAGGCTGATCGGGTTGTCCGGGGAGTCCAGCCAGAGGTGCTGGCCATCGGGCGTGACGGTCATTCCGAAGCGCTCACGGCCCGGGCGGGCGCTTGCAACCTGCGAGCTACACCACACGGATCACAGCCGTCGCGACCGCCGCGACCGCCGCGACCGTCGCGGCGAGGAGCGGTCGGCGTACGTTCCCAGCGACACGGCGAACCACAGCCCCGAGGCCAGCCCGGCCAGAAAGGTGCCCGCGGCGCCGGCAATGGAAGTGATCAAGAGCGTTTCCCTTCTCGTACGGCAGTGATCACGGCCCGGTGGGCTGACCTTCTGCCATCGAACGGTCGGTCAGGTCTTCAGAGCCGCGCACACCCATTTGCCGGAGCCGGCCGGTTCCGTCCAGTACTCATGGGCGAGTGCCTCCACCAGACCCAGTCCCCAGCCACCGGGTTCGTCCGGAAGGCTGTCCACAGCATCTGGGGTCAGCGGCTCACTTTCCTTGCGAACGGGCATCGCCGGGCTGTCATCCCACACGGCGAGGACCAGTTTTCCGCATCGGTAACCGATGAATAGGCGAACGGTGCTTCCCGTAGCACTGGCGGCGATCGCGTTGGTCATCAGCTCGCTCCCTATTAGGGACGTGTCATCGAACGTGTGCGCGAGACCTAGTGCACACAGGTGCTGCCGTATATAGGCGCGAGCAAGCCCTACGGCCGCCCTGGTCGCGAGCATTTCTCGCATTAGATCCGGTGTCGCCACACCTATCTCACCTCCCATCGAATTTCCGCCTCGATTCCCCGCCATCGTGAACGGTTCCGAGTTACCTTGGCTACTGCTACAAGGGAATTGGTGACAAGGTCACCGAAGGAGGGTCGTCGATGCTCCTCAGAGAGCAACTGGACGCGCGGGCCGACCTGTGGGCCCTTCTGGCCGTCTACCTGCACTTTCTTCGTACGAGGCATGGACTGTCATGCGCCGCCGTGGGTGAGTTGACGGGCTGTGCCAGGCAGACTGTCTCCCACTGGGAATCGGGCGTGCGCAAGCCCTCCGAGTGGCAGCTTGCGGTTCTGGATGAACGGTACGGAACGGGAGAACTCCTAAGGAGCGTCCTGTATCACGCAAAACGGAATCATGACTCGAACTGGTTCAAGAGCCACCTGAAATACGAGCGCCGGTCATCGGAACAGCGGATCTGGGATCTGTCCTGGATTCCGGGGCTCTTCCAGACTCCGGAATACGCTCGTGCCGTGTTCGAGGCCTTCGGAGTGGAGGATGTCGACGAGGCTCTCGCCACTCGCCTGAGGCGCCAGGCCGTCCTGGAGGACAAGCCATTGATCTGGCTGTTCCTGGACCAAGGGGCCATCGAGCAGCCGGTCGGCAGCTCGGAGATCATGCGGGGCCAGCTCGCGTATCTGCTCCGAATCGCCCAACTCCCGAACATCACCGTGCGCATCGTCCCCAGAAGCGCCGGCCCGCACCCGGGACGTGCGGGCCCGTTCAAGATCATGACCGTAGGCCGCGAGGACCTCGTGTACGTCGAGGCGTGCGGGGGTGGGCGCTTGGTCGAGGACAATTCGGAGGTACGCTCGTTTCGCGTACGATTCGACCGGATCGGAGACTGGGCCCTCCCCGTGGACGCCTCAATGGCTCTGATCAAGGAATTGATGGCGAGGTTCGAATGATCCAGTGGCGCAAGAGCAGTCACAGCGGCGGAGACAACGGCGGGATGAGTGACTGCGTCGAGGTTGCTCCGCTCGCTGCGAGCGTCGGCGTGCGGGACAGCAAGGCTCCTGCCGCCGGGCACCTCTCCCTGACCCCCAAGGCCTTCTCGGCTCTCCTTGCCTTCCTCAAGCACGACGAGCAGAAGGGCTGACCCTGGCTGTCGATCCTGCGAGCCCTGGCTTCGGCCAGGGCTCTTCTTTGTTCTGGGACCTGGACCACGACCCTTCACCGCATCGCCCCCTCACGTTGACTCGTGGCGGGTTGGCCTACACGGGCGACGCCAGGGGGGCACACGCCACGAGTCAACGGGGGGAGGGCGGTGGGGGAGTCGGTGGTGGAGCGGTGCGCGAGGTCGGGGAGGCGGG
>NZ_JBIRAW010000048.1:0-62921 GCF_044326315.1 Actinomadura sp. 9N407
GGCTTGTGCCACGGCTCCGGATGCTGGCCGCCCAGGCAGGGCAGGACCGGGACCGGTCCGCGGTGCTCGCAGAACTCGCGGACCGATTCGACCCCAACCACAGCGTCTGACGCCGCGCCAGAGAGCTATCCCGGCTTCCGGGATGGGAGCCGAGCCGGGAGAAACTCGTGCCGCCCTGGTCCGATGCTGTGCTGTCGGGGCCGGGTACGCCGATCACGTCCGGCGGTATCTGGACCCGCTGCTGGGCCACCTGCTGCTGGCGGAACTATCGGTCGCGCACAGCGCAGGCCGCCAACCGCTCGAACATGAACACCGCAACCAGCCCGAATACCCGATGGCTGTTCCCCGGACGCCGCGGCGGCCAGCCCCTCAACCCCGGCACCCTGCGAGAGCACCTACGTCAGCACGGCTACATGATCGGCAAGGCCCGCCCAGCAGCCCTCCGCCGGCTCGTCCTCCAAGCTCCCGCACCGGTCATCGCCCGCTCCCTCGGCTTCCACGACAAGAGCACCACCCGCATCGCCGCCGAAGCCGGAGGAAGCTGGAACCGCTATGCCCCTGGCGACCACACAAAGTGATCACCAGAAGATCGATCACCCGAATACGCGCTGAACGGTTACGCGAGCCCCCCAGTATCGACCCCGTACCGGGCGGCGATGGTGCGGACGGCCTCGTCGACTACCTGAGCGACGCGTTCGGCGCTCACCTTCCAGCCCGGCACCAGGAGTGTCGGCCAGAAGACGTAGTTGGAGATCATGCCCAGGAACTGGGTGGCTGCGAGGTCCACGTCCTCGACCCGCACCGTTCCCGCCTCGTGCTCAGCCAGGAGGTAGCCGCGTACGGACTCGAAGTAGGGCATCTTCCCGTGCGAGAACTGCGCATGGGCCAGCTCAGGGAACCGTGGCAGCTCGGCGATGACGATCCGGAACAGGTCGGTCATCTGGGTACGGCCTAGTAGTTCGGCGTAGCGGCGACCGATGATGCTGAGCCCGTCGACGACGTTGCCTGCCGGCGGAGGATCCCCCTCGTCAGCGGTCGACCAGGACTCGGTCACGATGGCGTCGAACAGGACAGCCTTGCTCGGAAACTGCTTGAACAAGGTGGCCCGCGAGACACCCGAGCGCTCTGCGATCCGCGCCAGCGACGTCCGGTCGTAGCCCAACTCCAGGAACAGTGCGGTCGCGGCTGTCACGATTAGCGCGCGCTTCTCCTGGGCGACGCGCTGGTGGTACGTCGGTACGACCCTGCTCATGGACTGAGCATACGAGATGAGTGGCTTGACTCGCCACTGCCGTCGACCTACTGTCAAGGGGATGGCGAGTCGCCCGACTCACCACTGGCCGCCGTTCATCACTGGTGATCCCGGTCAGTCACCCACGTACCGAAGGAAACATCTGATGCCACGCTTCGACAACCAGACCGTGCTGGTGACCGGTGGGACCGGCGGCCAGGGCTCGAGCCACGTGCGCGCCTTTCACGCGGAGGGAGCGAACGTGGTGATCGGCGACATCGACACCGAACGCGGCGCCGCTCTCGCCGACGAGCTCGGGTCCCGCGCTCGCTTCGCCCGCCTCGACGTCACCGACGAGAGCTTGTGGTCCGCCGCTGTGCGAGCCGCCGAGAGTGCGTTCGGGGCCCTGAACGTGCTCGTCAACAACGCGGGCGTGCAGAACCCGCCGGCGCCGATCGAGAACACGGAGCAGGCCACGTGGTCGCGCATCCTCGACATCAACCTCACAGGGACCTTCCTCGGCATCAAGGTCGCCGCCCCCGCTCTGCGCCGCGCAGCAGGGGGAGCCATCGTCAACATCGCCTCGACGATGGGCCTGGGCGGTACGGCTCACTACGCGCCGTACGTTGCCAGCAAGTGGGCCGTGCGAGGCCTGACCCGAACGGCAGCGCTCGAGCTCGGCCGCGACCACATCCGGGTGAACACCATCCACCCTGGCGTGATCGCGACCCCCTTCATCCACGAACCAGCAGCCGGCGCAGTCGCGGCAATCGCCGACTTCTACTCACCCGAGCCGTTCGCCATCCCCCGGCTCGGGGAGCCGACCGACGTCACCCGGCTTCTCCTGTTCCTCACGTCATCGGACGCGTCGTTCATCACGGGGTCGGAGTACGTCATCGACGGTGGACTCCTCCTCGGGCCCGCCCTGCAGACCCAGACCGCATGAGCACTTCAGACACGACCGGATCCAACGACTCCGCACGGGACGCGTCTTTGTCGCACCTGCCCGACCACATCTGGCAAGCCATCGAGATCACCCCCGCCGCAGGCACCAGCGAACGGATCATCGACATCACGACGCTGGGGCGCCGCACCGGCCGGCCACGCCGCATCGAGATCTTCTTCTACCGAGCTGCGGGCACCACCTACCTGTGTAGCGGCGCCGGCGGTGCCGCGACCGATTGGCATGCGAACCTTCTCGCCGATCCCAACTTCACCTTCCACCTCAAGCACGGGACCCGCGCGGATCTGCCTGCACGGGCCACGCCTGTCACCGATCCAGCTGAACGTCAGGCCGTGCTGGCGGAGATCGTCGCGGATCTCAATCAGCCCCACGACCCCGGCACCATCCGGCCGACCCGGCTCGAAGACTGGGCCGACAGTCGGCTGATGCGCATCAGCTTCCGCCATCGGCCGTGATCACGGATCCCTCGACAGATGACCTCCTCCCAGAGACTGGCGTGTAGTCGCCGCTAAGCCGCGTCCACCGTTTGGGAGATCCTGCACGCTGCCGGTGTCGATCCCGCTCCCCGGCGTTCCGGTCCGACGTGGCGGCGGTTCCGCACCGCCCAGGCTCACGCGACCATCGCGTGCGACTTCCTGGGCGTGGGGACCGCGCTGCTCCAGCGGCTGTACGTGCTGGTGTTCATCGAGCACGGCACCCGCAGACTCCACCTGGGCGGTGTGACGGCGCACCCGACCAGGCCGCTATGACGGGGCAGGATGGTCGTGTGACCGATCAGCGGCCGGACCGGCCCAAGCGGCGGACGTTCACCAAGGCATATAAGGCCCGGATCCTGGCCGCCTATGATGCCCTGCCCGAAAGCAGCCTCGGAACGCGGTGCGCTTCTGCGGACTGAATCTCGCCTGCCGCCGTCCTGGTCATGCTCCGCCGACGCTGCGCCGAGCTGGCCGAGCATCACCCAGACTTCCAGACAACCGGCTTCACCCCACACGCATTCCCCAGCGACGCGCTAATCCTGGTCTCAGGTTGATCGGGGACAATGAGCGGCAAAAGCATCGACTGGATGGGGGCGGGCCGGCGTGCGGATCATGATCGCGGATGATGACGCGGCCATCCGTGAGTCGCTGGAGCGGGTGCTCCAGGTCGAGGGTTACGACACCAGCACCGTCGCCAACGGTCTCGCCGTGCTCGACGGGGTCGGTGGGGCCGGCGGTGACACGCTGGATCTGCTGATCCTCGACGTGATGATGCCCCGCGTCGGCGGGTTGGAGACCTGCCGGCGGTTGCGGGCCGCGGGTCGAGATCTTCCGGTGCTGATGCTGACCGCCCGTGACCAGGTCTCCGACCGGGTCGCGGGGCTGGACGCGGGCGCCGACGACTACCTGCCCAAGCCGTTCGCCACCGAGGAGTTGCTGGCCCGGGTGCGGGCCCTGCTGCGCCGACGCACGCCGCCCGACGAGGAGTCGCAGATCCTGTCGTTCGCCGACGTCCGGCTCGATCCCGACAGGTTCGAGGCGTGGCGTGGCGGGCGGCCGCTGCGCTTGACCCGGACCGAGTTCTCCCTCCTGCAGGTCCTCGTGCGCAACGCGACCCGGGTCTTGACCCGCGACGTGCTGTTCGAGGCGATCTGGGTGTGGGGCTTCAATATTCGGTTCTGCCTTTGACCTGGGGCTCCGTGTCGCTTCAGACGTGGTGACCGCTATGCGACGTTGCGGTATTCGTTGATCACACCGCCGAGGAGGCGTGTCCGGCGGATGGCGGCGTTGTTGCTGATGGGAGTCGGTTCGGGCGGGGGAGTAGGCGGTCGTTGCCCTAGGGAACGATGCGGACGGTGACCATTGAAATGATCGGCGTAGATCCTGAGCACGGCTTCCAGATGGCGTCGGGAGAAGATCAGTAACCGGTCGGTGCACTCGCGGCGGACGCTGCCGACCCACCGCTCGGCGAAGGCGTTTGCTCGTGGGCTTTGCGGTGGTGTCCGCAGTACGGTGATGCCGGTCGCTGCGAAGACGGCATCGAAGGCGTCGGTGAACTTGGTGTCCCGGTCGCGGACGAGGAAGCGGAAACGCTGAGCGCTCTCGTCCAGGTCCATCAGCAGGTTCCGGGCCTGCTGCGTCACCCAGGCGCCCGTCGGGTTGCGGGTGGCGCCCAGCACGTGGACCCGGCGGGTGGCGATCTCCACCACGAAGAACACGTAGATCCGCTGGAGGAAGACGGTATCGACGGTGAAGAAGTCGCAGGCCAGGATGCCGGAGGCCTGGGCCCGCAGAAACCTGGTCCAGGACGCGTCGGTCCGTCGCGGTGCCGGATCGACACCGGCGCGGCGCAGGATCCGCCACACGGTGGCCGCCGACACCTGGTAACCAAGCCCGATCAACTCTCCGTGGATGCGGCGGTGGCCCCAACCCGGGTTCTCGCCGGCCAGTTGCAGCACCAACTGGCGGATTTCCCGCTGAACCGGTGGCCGGCCGGGTGCCTTATGCGGGTAGGTCCACTTCCTGGCGCCCAGTTCCCGGTGCCACCGCAGCAACGTCGCGGGCGTCACCATGAACGTGTTCCAGCGCGACCGGGGCAGCAGCTGCGACAACGCGGCCAGCAGGACCCGATCGGCCGGTCGGAGAGCAGGACGGTTCACCTGCCGCCGCAACACCGCAAGCTGATGACGTAACACCAGGATCTCGATGTCCTTGGCCGTGTCCCCACGGAGCCGAAGCAGCATCACGCCCAGCGAGGTGCGCGTCAGGTCGTACAACAGCGACCACACCATGGCGATCCAGCCTGCCCGACCGCCGCATGACCCCGCAGGGAAACCGGCAGGTCAAGGCCGGAATCGGGGTTTTGAAGCCCCACAGGGGCGAGTCCTGGCCAAGTCTGGCGAACGGGCGGTACCCGGTTGCCCGTACTGGCTCGTCGCGAACGGTGCAGCTCTCTTGTTGCTGACCGACTTCCACGGTTGCCGACTCCCGAGCCGCCGCGGTGGTGAGGGCGCGAGTCTGTGGGCCATCTCAAGAGGTGTACGGCACCGCACGACACCGATTGCGCGGGTAGGTCAGGGGACTTAGTCACTCAGTTGGTCACCCAGGGCGCGACAAAGGCCGGGTCCGATGATCGGATCCGGCCTCTGACCTGCGTCGGGACGGCGGGATTTGAACCCACGACCCCTTGACCCCCAGTCAAGTGCGCTACCAAACTGCGCTACGTCCCGGTGCCCGGTTGAGCGGGCGTGATTACTCTAGCGCAGTGCGGGCGTGGGTGCGTACTCGGTATTGGGCGGGGTGGGATCTGGTAGGCATGGCCGGGTGATCTCGTTGGTGGGGCGCGTGGGGCCGGTCGTCGCCGGTGCCATGATCCTGGGCGGTTGTGGTGGGGATGGGACGAGGACTGCGAAGGGTCCGGAGGCGGTGGTGAGTACGCCGTCGGAGAGGCCTGCGGTCAGGGTGCCGCCGGGGGTGCGGGCCGGGTACGTGGTGTACGACCTGGAGGCCGGGAGGACGGTGCTCCAGTACGGGGCGCGGCGGACGTTCCGGTCGGCCTCGGTGGTGAAGATCCTTGTCACGCTGGACTATCTGCGGGGCACGGAGGATGTGCCGGAGAAGGATCTGGCGTTGCTGCGGCCGATGCTCAGGTCGAGTGACGACGGGGCCGCCACCGCGTTCTGGAAGCGGGGCGGGCAGGGCGCGATCGTGGAGCGGATGGCGCGGCGGATCGGGCTGGGGGAGACGGAGCCGCCGCCGGCGGACAAGCCCGGGTTCTGGGGATACACGGCGCTGAGCGCTCTGGATGTGGCCAAGACGTACCGGTATGTCCTGGAGAAGGCGCCGAAGGCCCATCGGGATCTCATCATGGGGGAGTTGGGTAAGGCGACGCCGTGCGGGAAGGACCGGTACGACCAGTACTTCGGGATCCCGCGGGCGGTGCCGCGGCCTTGGGCGGTCAAGCAGGGGTGGTCGGGGTTCGGGGACGTGCCGGCGGTGCCGTGCGAGGGATCCTCGTACAGGCCCGCGGCGGCGCCGGGTCTGGGGATCGGGCGGCCGGTGCTGCATACGACCGGGGTGGTTGGGGGTCGGATCGTGGTGGTGCTCACGCTGCATCCGGCCGGGTCGTCGTTCAAGGTGGCGGCGGAACGGCTGACGACGCTGACCAAGCAGGTGTTCGGGGCCGCGGGGTAAAGCGGCGGCGCTGACCTTTCTAGTGGGCGGCAAAATAGGCCTCCCCGGACACCGATAGTGAATAGTGCTCCTCATAGCCTTATATACGGTTCTTCCATCGATGGGGGATTCGTGTGAGGGAAACGGAGAGCACGCCGCTGATACCGGAACTGGCGGATCTGCGCGGGGCCGCACGGGACCGCGCGATCATCGCCGAGGCCCGGGTCGTGCTCGCCGGGCGGCTGGGGGTGCGGCCCGACGAGGCGCTGCAGCATCTGATCTGGCTGGCGCGCGACCTGGACGTGGAACTCAAGGAGGCCGCGGCGATGGTGACCGGCGTCCGCGGGGAGGCGGCGCCGGAGCCGGAGCAGGGGGGGATCGGTGCCCATGCCGCGGTGCTGCCGCAGACGGTGACGCCGCTGGTGGACGCGTTCCCGGCGCCGGAGGCGGACGTGGCCGAGGACGCCGGGAGGCTGGCCGCGGTGCCGGACGATCCGGCGGCGCGGGCCGTCCTGGACGTGGCGATCAACGCGGCGGCGCATCTGGTGCCCGTGCGGGGGGCCGATGGGAAGGTGCTCGATTTCCTTTATGCGAACTTGAACGAATCGGCCCGGGATCTGTTCGGGCGGGGCGCGGCGGAATTGGCCGGGCAGCGGTTGCTCCGGATGGATCCCGGATCGGCGCTGCTCGGGCTGTTCCCGGCCTATGTGGAGGTCCTGGAGACCGGGAGGCCCTATGAAAGGGGGCCGTTCGAGTTCTCGACCGCACAGGAGGGACTGACCCGTACGGCGCGGATGTCGGTCCGTTGCGTGGCGGTTCCCACGGGTGTCTGCACGGTCTGGCACTACTACGACGACGAGGACCGGATGCGCCGCCGGCTGGAGCGGGCGGGACGGCTGGCCTCGCTGGGGTTCGGCGAGTACGACCTGGCCACCGACGAGTTGCAGTGGACGCCGCAGATGGCGGCCAACTACGGGCTGACCGCGGGGCCGCCGCTGCTGGACGAGCTGTCCAAGGTGGTCGTGGACGAGGACCGGCCGATGGTCGAGGAGCGGTTCCAGACGCTGCTCAGCCGCCGCGAGCCGGTGGAGCTGGAGCACCGGGTGGTCGCCGGGGACGGGGAGCAGCGGCATCTGTGGGTGTTCGCGGAGCCGGTGCTGGACGGGGCTGGCCGCCCGGTGTCGGTGAACATCCTGTCCCAGGACATCACCCGGCGGCGCGGGATCGAGAAGGCGCTGGTGGAGACCCGGCGGGAGATCCTGCGCCAGCAGGCCCAGGTGGCGCAGGAGCGGGAGGTGGCGGTCACGTTGCGGCGGGCGATCCTGCCCGATCCGGAGGATCTGCCGGACGTGCCCGGGCTGGGCTTCGCGGTGCGCAGCCTGGCGGCCGAGAGCGCGGCGCGGATCGGCGGCGACTGGTTCGTCTCAAGGCCGCTGCCGGACCAGCGGACGCTGCTGGCGATCGGGGACGTGGCGGGGCACGGGCTGCCGGCGGCGGCGGCGATGGCGCGGACCCGCAACGGGCTGCTGGGGCTGGCCTACACCGGCGAGTGCCCGGGACGGCTGGTGGGCTGGCTGAACGAGATGGTCGGCGAGCTCGTACCGGAGCGGGTCGCGACCGGGACGGCCCTGGTCGCGCTGTACGACCCGGGGACGCGCCTCATGGAGTGGACCTCGGCCGGGCATCTGCCGCCGATCCTGGTACGCGACGGCCAGGCGTCCCCGCTGCGGGTCACTCCCGAACCGATGCTGGGCGCGGTGCCGGGGTACGGCTACTCGACGATCTCGACCCCGATGCTGCCGGGTGACCTGCTGTTCCTGTACACCGACGGCCTGGTGGAACGGCGGGACGTCGATCTGGAGGAACGGATCGAGCGGCTGACGGAGGTCCTGTCCGGGTGCGCGGGGCCCCCGGACCCGGTGGTGGAGGAGGTACTGGAGCAGATGGAGTACGACCGTACGGCCGACGACACCACGCTGTTCGCGATGCGGATCGATTCTTTCTAACAACTGTTTGGTAGAGTGCCCGGCGTGGAGCAGAACGAGACCCCCGAGGAACGGGCCTTCCGCGCGGAGGTCCGCGACTGGCTGGAGACCAACCTGTCGGGCGAGTTCGCGCACGCCCGAGGGCTGGGCGGGCCGGGACGCGAGCATGAGGCGCACGAGGAGCGGCTGGCCTGGGAGCGGCACATGGCCGCGTCCGGCTGGACCTGCATCGGCTGGCCCGAGGAGTACGGCGGACGCGGCGCGAGCGTCGAGCAGCAGGTGATCTTCAACGAGGAGTACGCGCTGGCCGACGCGCCGGCGCGGGTCGGCCATATCGGCGAGAACCTGCTCGGCCCGACGATCATCGCATTCGGCACCGAGGAGCAGAAGCAACGGTTCCTGCCGCCGATCGTGGCGGTCGAGGAGCTGTGGTGCCAGGGCTACTCCGAGCCCGACGCCGGTTCCGACCTGGCCAACGTGCAGACCCGCGCCCAGCAGGACGAGCGGGGCTGGAGCGTCACGGGCCAGAAGGTCTGGACGTCGCTGGCGCTGGAGGCCGACTGGTGCTTCGTGGTCTGCCGTACGGAGCCGGGCTCCAAGCGGCACGCCGGCCTGTCCTACCTGCTGGTCCCGATGCGCCAGGACGGCGTGGAGATCCGCCCGATCGTGCAGCTGACCGGCACCTCGGAGTTCAACGAGGTGTTCTTCGACGGCGCCCGTACCGACGCGGGCCACCTCGTGGGCGCGCCGGGCGAGGGCTGGAAGATCGCGATGGCCACGCTCGGCTTCGAGCGCGGGGTGGCGACGCTGGGCCAGCAGGTCGGGTTCCGGCGCGAGCTGCAGGGCGTGCTCGAGCTGGCCCGCCGTACCGGCGCCATCGACGATCCGCTGCTGCGCGACCGGCTCACCCGGTCCTGGATGGGCCTGGAGATCATGCGGCTGAACGCGACCCGGACGATGGCCGGCGTCGCGGCCGGCGCGCCCGGGCCCGAGTCGTCCATCTCCAAGCTGGTCTGGGGCACCTGGCACCGCGAGCTCGGCGAGCTGGCCATGGACGTGCTCGGCGCCGCCGGGCTGGTCGCCGAGGGCGAGCCGTACGATCTGGACGACTGGCAGCGGCTGTTCCTGTTCTCCCGCTCTGACACCATTTACGCGGGCTCGAACGAGATCCAGCGCAACATCATCGCCGAGCGCGTGCTCGGGCTTCCCCGAGAGCCGAGGGGGAACGAGTGAGGGACCGGCGAGCGACCGAGCGCGACCGAATGAGCAGAGAGGCACGTTCATGACCCCCCCGCCGCCCTATCCGCAGGCCCACGGGCTGCTGCGCGACCAGATCGTGGTGATCACCGCCGCGGCCGGTGCCGGGATCGGCGGCGCCACCGCGCGCCGCGCGCTGGAGGAGGGCGCGAAGGTCCTGATCTCCGACGCGCACGAGCGGCGGCTGAACGCGACGCTGGCCGAGCTGGAGAAGGAGTTCGGCGCCGACCGGGTGGCCGCACTGCCCTGCGACGTCACCTCCGAGGAGCAGGTCCGGGCGCTGTACGCGCTGGCCGTCGAGCGGTACGGCCGGATCGACGTGGCGGTCAACAACGCCGGGCTCGGCGGTACGTCCGACCTGGTGGACATGGAGGACGACGCCTGGGACCGGGTCCTGGACATCACGCTGAACGGCACCATGCGCTGCACCCGCGCCGCCCTGCGGATCATGCGGGAGCAGGGCTCCGGGAAGATCGTCAACAACGCGTCGGTGATCGGCTGGCGCGCGCAGAAGGGCCAGTCGCACTATGCCGCCGCCAAGGCCGGGGTCATGGCGCTCACCCGCTGCGCCGCGCTGGAGGCCGCCGAGTACGGGGTACGGATCAACGCCGTCTCGCCGTCGCTGGCGATGCACCCGCACCTGGTCAAGGTGACCTCGCAGGAGCTGCTGGACGACCTCACGAGCCGGGAGGCCTTCGGGCGCTACGCCGAGCCGTGGGAGGTGGCCAACGTCATCGTCTTCCTGGCCAGTGACTACTCCTCGTACATGACGGGCGAGGTCCTCTCCGTCTCCAGCCAGCATCCGTAAGGGATCCCGCCACCATGAGTCCACGACGGCGTGACGCCGAGGGCACTGCGGTCGCGCGCGGGGAGCGGCGTGCCGAGCTGCTCGCCACCGCCGCGGAGGTGTTCGCCTCGCAGGGGTACTCGGCCACCACGGTCCGCCAGGTCGCCGACGCCGCCGGGATCCTGGGTGGCAGCCTCTACTACCACTTCGACTCCAAGGAGTCGATGGCCGACGAGATACTGTCGAACTTCCTGGACGAGATGTGGGCGTCCTACGACCGCGTTCTGGCTTCCGGGCTCGGTGCCCGCGAGACGCTGGAGGCCCTGGTCGTCGAGTCGTTCCGCTCCATCGACCGGCACCGCCCCGCCGTCGTGATCTACCAGAACGAGTCCAAGCACCTGGCCGCCGGGGAGCGCTTCGGCTACCTGCTCGACTCGCACCGCCGCTTCGAGGAGATGTGGACCTCGCTGCTGGCACGGGGCGTGCGGGAGGGGGCGTTCCGCGACGATCTCGACCGGACCCTGGTCTACCGCTTCATCCGCGACACCGTCTGGCTCGCCGCCAACTGGTACCAGCGCGGCGGACGGCTGTCCGCCGACGACATCGCCAAGCAGTACCTCGCCATGGTCCTGGAAGGGATCCGGGCGACCTAGCGACCCGTACGAGACGCGACCCGTACAAGACGCAACAGGCACAGCAAAAGGCCAAACAGGGCAACAGGGCAACAGGCACGACAAGCAAGCCAGGCAAGACACAAGCAAGACCAATGCGGAAAGCAAGACCAGCAAGACCGCAAGCAAGACCAGCAAGACCAGCAAGACCAGGCAAGTTGACACCCGGCCCTCGTTCGGGCCGCCGACAGCTACGGAGACACCCCCATGGCCGAGGCCTACATCGTCGAAGCGGTCCGCGCGCCGGTCGGGCGTCGCGGTGGCGCGCTGTCCGCGGTGCACCCCGCCGACCTGGGCGCGCACGTGCTGACCGCCCTGATGGACCGTTCGAAGGCCGACCCGGCGGCGGTCGAGGACGTCGTCTTCGGCTGCGTGGACGCGGTGGGCCCGCAGGCCGGCGACATCGCCAGGACCGCGTGGCTGGCCGCCGGACTTCCCGAGGAGGTCCCCGGCGTGACCGTGGACCGCCAGTGCGGCTCGTCCCAGCAGGCGGTGCACTTCGCCGCCCAGGCCGTCCTGTCGGGTACGTCCGACCTGGTGGTGGCGGGCGGCGTGCAGAACATGTCGCAGATCCCGATCTCGTACGCGATGACCGCCGCCGAGCCGCTGGGCTTCACCGAGGGCCCGTTCGCGGGTTCCAAGGGCTGGACGCGGCGGTACGGCGACCGCGAGGTGTCGCAGTTCGCCGGCGCCGAGATGATCGCGCGCGACTGGGACCTGACCCGCGAGGAGATGGAGGAGTTCGCCTACACCTCCCACCAGCGGGCGATCCGGGCCATCGACGAGGGCCGGTTCGAGCGCGAGATCGCCCCGTACGAGGGCTTCGGGACCGACGAGGGACCGCGCCGCGACACCACGCGCGAGAAGATGGCGGGGCTGAAGACCCTGGTCGAGGGCGGCCGGCTGACCGCCGCGCTGGCCTCGCAGATCACCGACGGCGCGGCCGCGCTGCTGATCGCGTCCGAGCGCGCGGTCAAGGAGCACAACCTGACCCCGCGGGCCCGGATCCACCACATCTCCGCGCGCGGCGAGGACCCGATCCGGATGCTGTCGGCGCCGATCCCGGCCACCGCGTACGCGCTCAAGAAGGCCGGCATGACGATCGGCGACATCGACGCCGTGGAGATCAACGAGGCGTTCGCGCCGGTCGTGCTGGCCTGGCTGAAGGAGACCGGCGCCGACCCGGAGCGCACCAACCCCAACGGCGGCGCGATCGCGCTCGGCCACCCGCTCGGCGCGACCGGTGCCCGGCTGATGACCTCGCTGCTGCACGAGCTGGAGCGCACCGGCGGCCGGTACGGGCTGCAGACGATGTGCGAGGGCGGCGGCCAGGCCAACGTCACCGTCATCGAGCGGCTCTGATCCAGCGCTTCTGATCCAGCGCTTCTGACCCAGCGTCTCGGATCCAGCGTCTCGGACCGCGCGAGTCCGAGGTCGCGGCTCTGACGATCACCCTGCGGCGTGCCGTCCCCTCGGGGGCCTGGACGGGCGGCACGCCGTTCCACCACCCGCCGGCCTCACCACCGGCGTCTCTCAGCACTTGCATCTCGAGGAGAACCATGGCCCCCGACGTTCTCGCGCCCGCCAAGCTCGGGCCGGTCAGCCTGCGCAACCGCGTGATCAAGGCCGCCACGTTCGAGGGGATGACCCCGGACGCGCTGGTCAGCGACGAGCTGATCGAGTACCACCGGCGCCCGGCCGCGGGCGGTGTGGGCATGACGACCGTCGCGTACTGCGCGGTGGCGCCCGAGGGGCGGACCGAGCGTCGGCAGATCTGGATGCGCCCCGAGGCGGTGCCCGGACTGCGGCGGCTCACCGAGGCGATGCATGCCGAAGGGGCGGCGGTGTCGGCCCAGATCGGGCATGCGGGCCCGGTCGCCGACGCCAAGTCCAACGGGCTGCCTGGCCTGTCGGCGGGACGCTTCTTCAACCCGATCGGCATGAAGTACACCAAGCCCGCGACGGCGGCCGACATCGAGCGGGTCACCAAGGCGCACGCGACGGCGGCACGGCTGGCGGTCGAGTCCGGGTTCGACGCCGTGGAGATGCACTTCGGGCACAACTACCTGGCCAGCTCGTTCCTGAGCCCCAAGCTCAACCGGCGCGACGACGAGTTCGGCGGTTCCCTGGTCAACCGCGCCAAGGTCGTCCGGGGCATCGCGCGCGCCGTACGGGACGAGGTCGGCGACACCATTGCGGTGACCGCCAAGCTCAACATGCGCGACGGCGTGCGCGGGGGCCTGGAAGTGGACGACAGTTTGCAGGTCGCGCGGTGGCTGCAGGAGGACGGCTCGGTCGACGCGCTGGAGTTGACCGCCGGCAGTTCGCTGCTCAATCCGATGTACCTGTTCCGCGGGGACGCGCCGATCCCCGAGTTCGCCGCGAACTTCCCGCTGCCGCTGCGGCTGGGCATCCGGATGTTCGGCAAGCGGTTCCTGCACGCCTACCCGTACCAGGACGCCTACCTGCTGGAGCACGCCAGGCGCTTCCAGGCCGAGCTGGACCTGCCGCTGATCCTGCTGGGCGGCATCACCACGCGGGAGACGATGGACCTGGCGATGGACGAGGGGTTCGCGTTCGTGGCGATGGGGCGGGCGCTGCTGCGCGAGCCGGACCTGATCAACCGGATCGCGGCGGACGCGGCAACCCCGTCGCTGTGCATTCACTGCAACCGGTGCATGCCCACGATCTACACCGGGACGCGCTGCCCGGAGATCCCCGCCGCCCGGTAGGTGCCGGGTACGGGAGCGCCTTCGCTCTCTATCCGGTTCCTATTTCATATATTATGTTGAATTCTATCCGACCGTACGGGAGACGATGAGCGTGGGTGACCAGGCCCTCGGACGGCGCCGCCAGCTCAGCGACGAAGTGGCCGCGTACGTCCGGGATCTCATCATGTCCGGGCAGGTCAGGCATGGCGAGTTCCTGCGCATGGAACGGATCGCCGAGGACCTCGGGGTCAGCGTCACCCCGGTACGCGAGGCCCTGCTGTCGCTGCGCGGGGAGGGGTTCGTCCGGCTCGAGCCGCGCCGCGGGTTCATGCCGGCGCCGCTGTCCAGGCAGGACGTCCAGGATCTGTTCGAGGCCCAGGCGTACTTCGCCGGCGAGCTGGCCGCCCGCGCCGCCGAGCATGTCACCGAGGACGGCCTGGCCGCCCTCGACCGGACCCAGGAGCAGCTGGAACGGGCGTCCCGGACGCGCGACTCCGACGGCATCGAGCGCGCCAACCACGACTTCCACCGGCTGATCAACCTGGCGGCCCGGTCGCCGAAGACCGCCTGGCTGCTGCAGCTGGTGGTGCGGTACGCGCCGCGCCGGTTCTACTCCAGCATCCAGGGCTGGGACCAAGCGTCGGTGGACGACCACCACCAGGTGCTCGCAGCGCTCCGGGACGGGGACGCCGCCGCGGCGCGGCAGGCGATGCGCACCCACATCCGGCATGCGGGGACGCTGCTCATCGCGCACCTGGAGGCCCAGGGCTTCTGGGACGACGAGGACGAAAGCGCTGGGACCGGCGACGGTGAACGCGACGGCGGCGGAGATCGTCCATGACAAGGAGACACCGAACGTGAGCAGGCTGCAGCAGACCTACGGGCTGTCCGACGATCAGCGCGAGATCCTGGCGACGGTACGGGCGTTCGTCGACCGGGAGATCCTGCCGGTCGCCGCCGAGCTGGAACGTACCGACACCTACCCGCAGGCGATCGTGGACGGGATGCGCGATCTCGGGCTCTTCGGGCTGGTGATCGATGAGCAGTACGGCGGGCTCGGCGAGTCGCTGCTGACCTACGCCCTGGTGGTGGAGGAACTGGCGCGCGGCTGGATGAGCGTGTCGGGGATCGTCAACACCCACTTCATCGTCGCCTGGATGGTCGCCCAGCACGGCACGCCCGAGCAGAAGGCGCACTACCTGCCGAAGATGGCCGCCGGCGAGATCCGGGGCGCGTTCTCGATGTCGGAGCCGCACTGCGGCTCGGACGTGTCGGCGATCCGGACCCGGGCCGTCCCGGACGGCACCGACTACCTGATCACCGGGCAGAAGATGTGGCTGACCAACGGCGCCTCGGCCAACCTGGTCGCCACCCTGGTCAAGACCGACCCGGACGCGGGCCACAAGGGGATGACCACGTTCCTGGTGGACAAGACCCCCGGGTTCGGCGAGGTCGCGCCCGGCCTGACCGTGCCCGGCAAGATCGAGAAGATGGGCTACAAGGGCGTCGACACCACCGAGTTCCTCTTCGACGGCCACCGGATCCCGGCCGCGCAGATCCTCGGCGGGGAGCCCGGCCGCGGCTTCTACCAGATGATGGACGGCGTCGAGGTCGGCCGGGTCAACGTGGCCGCGCGCGGTGCCGGCGTCGCCCGCCGCGCCTACGACCTGGCCCTGGCCTACGCCCGCGAGCGCGAGACGTTCGGCAAGCCCATCGCCGAGCACCAGGCGGTGATGTTCCGGCTGGCGGAGATGGCGACCAAGGTGGAGGCCGCGCACCAGATGGTGGTGATGGCCGCCCGCCGCAAGGACTCCGGGGAGCGCAACGACCTGGAGTCCGGGATGGCCAAGTACCTGGCCAGCGAGTACTGCAAGGAGGTCGTGGAGGACTCGTTCCGGATCCACGGCGGCTACGCCTACTCCAAGGAGTACGAGATCGAGCGGCTCTACCGGGAGGCGCCGATGCTGCTGATCGGCGAGGGCACCGCCGACATCCAGAAGATGATCATCGGCCGCCGGCTGCTGGAAGGCTGACCGGTGCCGCTTCCCCTCGAAGGGATCACGGTCGTCGCGCTGGAGCAGGCCGTGGCCGCGCCCTTCGCCACCCGCCAGCTCGCCGACCTGGGCGCTCGGGTGATCAAGGTGGAGCGAGTGGACGGCGGCGACTTCGCCCGCGCGTACGACTCGGGCGTACGGGGCGGGCTCGGGACGCACTTCGCCTGGCTCAACCGGTCCAAGGAGTCGGTCGCGCTCGACGTCAAGCGGCCGGAGGGGCGGGCGATCCTCGCCGAGCTGATCGCGGGCGCCGACGTCTTCCTGCAGAACCTCGCCCCCGGCGCGGCGGCCCGGATGGGGCTGTCCGCCGAGGAGTTGCGCGCGGCCGATCCGCGGCTGATCGTGATCGACATGTCCGGGTACGGCAGCGGCGGGCCGTACCGCGACAAGCGCGCCTACGACATGCTCGTCCAGGCCGAGGCGGGGCTGATCTCGGTCACCGGCACCCCCGAGACGCCTGTCAAGGCCGGATCGCCGCTGGCCGACATCGCCGCCGGGATGTACGCGTTCTCCGGGGCGCTGGCCGCGCTCGTACGGCGCGGGACGACGGGGGAGGGGGCATCGATCGAGGTGTCGATGTTCGACGCCGTCGCCGAATGGATGGGGCAGGCCCTCTACACCACGCTCTACACGGGGGCTCCTCCGGCGCGTACCGCGCTGGGCCATCCGGTCATCTCGCCGTACGACGCGTACCCGACGGCCGACGGCCCCGACGTGGTCATCGGCGTCCAGAACGACCGCGGCTGGGCGGCCCTGGCGACCGGCGTGCTCGACCGCCCCGACCTGGTGACCGACCCCGAGTACGCGACGAACCGGGCCCGGGTCGGCAACCGCGCCCAGGTGGACGCGCTGATCGCCGGGACGACGTCGCGGATGGCGCGGGCCGAGCTGCTGCGCCGGCTCGACGCGGCGGGCGTCGCGAACGCCTCGCTGAACGACGGGCACGGCCTGGCCGCCCATCCGCAGCTGGCCGAGCGCGACCGCTGGCGGGAGGTGGGCTCGCCGGTCGGCGCGCTGCGCGCGATCCTGCCGCCGATCACGTTCGGCGACACCGAGGTGCGGATGGACCCGATCCCGGCGCTGGGCGAGCACACCGACGCGGTCCTCGCCGAACTGGGCCGCGACGGCGACGCGATCGGCCGGCTGCGCGCCGAGGGCACGGTCGCCTGAACGGGCCGGGTGGCCCACGTCACGTTGCAAGTGTCCACTTACTGCTGTCACCGTGGAGGCGCCCCGCCCGCGTACCGAAACGAGGTTCCATGTCCACGGAAGCAGCCGGCCGCCTCTCCACGGGTTCCGAGCAGGCCGCCGTCCCCGGCGGGCGGCTCGTGCGGGTCACCGGACCGGGCGGCGGCAGGCAGGCGGCGCGGACGATCGACAACGCGCTCAGCTGGTTCGCGCTGAGCGCGGCGACCGCGAACGTGGTCATGCAGCTGTCGCTGCTCCCGGTCGGCCACGGCGTCGCCAAGAGCAAGGTCGACAGCGGCCGCGTGGACAAGCACCCGATCAAGCGGCTGCGCACCACGCTCAGCTACGTGGCCGTGGCCTGGCACGGCACGGACGAGGAGCGCGACCTGCTGCGCGCCGAGGTCAACCGCGCGCACCGGGCGGTCCACTCCGAGCCGGGGGAGGCGGTCCGCTACAACGCCTTCGACCGCGAGCTCCAACTGTGGGTCGCGGCGTGCCTGTACCGGGGGACCGAGGACGTCCTCACGGCCCTGTACGGCCGCCCCGCACCCGACGTACTCGACGCGCTCTACAAGCACGCCTCCCGCCTCGGCACCACGCTCCAGGTGCCGGCGGACATGTGGCCCGCCGACCGCGAGGCGTTCGAGAAGTACTGGGACGCCACGCTCCAGAAGCTGGAGATGGACGGCCTGACCCGGGCCTACCTGCAGAGCCTGGCCCGGCTCGGATTCCTGCCCGCCCCGGTCCGCTGGACGCTCGGGCCGTTCAGCCGCTTCGTCACGATGGGATTCCTGCCGCAGGAGTTCCGTACCGAGCTGGGCCTGCCCTGGTCCGACCGGCAGCAGGAGCGCTTCGAGCGCTTCACCCGTACCGCCGCCGCCATCAACCGGCTTCTGCCGCCGGCGCTTCGCGCGTTCCCGTGGAACATCTACCTGCGCGACACCCGCCGCCGCCTGCACAAGGGCAAGGCCTTCGTCTGATCCCCGGCGGGGGACAGTTTCACGCCGGGCAGCAGTTTCACCTGGGCACCCGATTCCACACTGCGCAGCCGATCAACACATGGCCGCCACGGATATCGTGGGCGGCATGGCCCTCCCGAAATCTTCCCCGCCCGCCACCGGAACCGCGGCCGGGGGCCGGCGCCGCGACGAGCTGCGCGACTTCCTGCGGACCCGCCGTGCCCGGCTCTCCCCGGCCGACGTCGGGATGCCGGACGCGGGCCGGCGCCGTACGCCCGGGCTGCGGCGCGAGGAGGTCGCGGTGCTCGCCGGGGTCGGGGTGTCCTGGTACACCTGGCTGGAGCAGGGCCGCGACATCAGGGCCTCCGAGGCGGTCCTGGACGCCATCGCCCGCGCGCTGCGGCTGGACGACGCCGAGCGCGAGCATCTCTACCTGCTGGCCGGTCTCAACCCCCCGGCGCGGGGCGGGGACGACCTCGCCGCCGTCCCGCCCGAGCTGCGGCGGGTCCTGGAGTCCTGGTCGCCGCGCCCCGGGTACGTCCGCGACCGGTACTGGAACTTCGTCGCGATCAACGACGCGGCCCGGGCCGTCTTCGGGTACGGCGACGACGACCGCAACTGCCTGATGTCGTTCTTCACCAACACGCGCTACCGGTCGGTGCACTCCCACTGGGACGCGGCGGCGCCCGGCGTGGTCGCCCGCTTCCGGGCGGACGCGGCGCGCTATCCGGACGATCCGGCGTTCGGCCGCCTGATCGAGGAGATGCTGGCCGGCAGCGAGGAGTTCGCCGGGCTGTGGGCACGGCACGAGGTCTCCTCGGGCGGCCCGGTGGTCAAGGCGGTCGAGCACCCCGAGGTCGGTGCGCTGGTCTTCGAGTCGACGCTGCTGCCGCTGCCCGACCGGCCCGGGCTCAACCTCGTCCTGCACAACCCCAAGCCCGGCAGCGGCACCGAGGCCCGGCTC
Source organism: Actinomadura sp. 9N407 (assembly GCF_044326315.1). Taxonomy (NCBI): domain Bacteria; kingdom Bacillati; phylum Actinomycetota; class Actinomycetes; order Streptosporangiales; family Thermomonosporaceae; genus Actinomadura; species Actinomadura sp. 9N407. Next base: position 18,920 of record NZ_JBIRAW010000048.1, read on the forward strand.
GAACGGCTGATGGGCGGCCCGCGCCTGGCCGAGACCGGCTGAGCCGGGCCGCAGGTGCCCGGGCCGCAGGTCCCAGGGTCAGGGTGGTGGTGCCACGCCTAGGTTGACCTGACACTGTCCGTTCCGGACCAAATCGTCCAGGATCGTCAGCATGACGACCGAAGAGAACAGCAGGGCGATCCGCAGCCGTACCTTCGCCGGAACCCCCGTCGGGGCAGTCGGGCTCGGCTGCATGGGGATGAGCTGGGCCTACACGACCTCCGAGCGCGACGACGACGTCTCCATCGCGCTGATCCGCGAGGCGCTCGACCTGGGCGTGACGTTCCTGGACACCGCCCAGGTGTACGGGGACGGCCACAATGAGGCACTGGTCGGGCGGGCCCTGGCCGGCGGCCACCGGGAACGTGCCGTACTGGCCACCAAGACGGGCCTACTGGTCGACAGGGACGCGCCTGGTGGGATGCGCCGGGACGCGAGGCCCGAGTTCGTCAAGAGTTCGGCCGAGGAGAGCCTGCGCCGCCTGGACACCGACGTGATCGACCTGTACTACCTGCACCGCGTGGACCCCGGCGTGCCGATCGCCGAGACCTGGGGCGCGATGGCCGACCTGGTCGCCGAGGGCAAGGTCCGCCACCTCGGGCTCTCGGAGGTCACCGTGGCGCAGGCGGAGGACCTGCACGCCCTCCATCCCGTCGCCGCGATCCAGTCGGAACTGTCGCTGTGGACCCGGGACGCGATGGGCGCTCCGGGCGGCAGCGCGGGCGCCTTCTCCGGTGATGTCTCCGCGGGGGAGGGGCCGGGCGACGTCGTCGGCTGGTGCGCGGCCAACGGCGCGGCGTTCGTGCCGTTCTCACCGCTGGGACGGGGCTTCCTCACCGGCACCGTCACCTCCGCCGACTTCGAGAGGACCGACTTCCGCGGCGCGAACCCGAGATTCCAGGAGGAGGCGCTGAAGGCCAACCTCCGGATCGTGGACGTGGTCAAGGAGGTGGCCGCACGGCACGGCGCCACGCCCGCGCAGGTCGCCATCGCCTGGACGCTCGCACAGGGCGCGCACGTCCTGCCGATCCCCGGCACCAAGAAGCCGCGCTACCTGCGCGAGAACGCCGGCGCGGCCGCCCTGGACCTCACCGAGGCCGACCTGGCCCAGCTGGACGGCATCCCCGCACCGGTCGGCAGCCGCTACTGACGACCCCGGCGCCCATCGGTCGTGTGGGGGGGTGTGCGCCGTTTTCACACCGCCACCGGGCCAACACGCCACGAGTCAACGCGGGGCGGCCAGATGGGACTGCTGGGCGGCGATCGCCTCGGCGGCGCCCTCGACGATCTGGGCGACCAGCTCCGCGCAGCTGGGCAGGTCGTCGATCAGCGCCACGACCTGCCCGGACGCCATCACGCCGAGATCGGGACGGCCGTCCACCATCGCGGCCTTCAGCAGCATCGGGGTGTTGGCGGCCATCAGCACCTGGGACCACGACAGGTCCTTGCCGTGCTTCATCGCCTTGCCGTCGGCGATCATCTCCCGCCACGACATCCCGGACAGCTTCTTGAACCTGCCGCCGTTGCGGACGGCCCGGACCAGGCCGCCGATCCGCCCCGAGCGCTCCAGCGTGTCGACCAGCTCGCTGCGCAGCACCCGGTGCGGCATGCCGTCCACCTGCCGGGTCACCACGGTCTCGCCCGTACCGAGGTAGACCTTCTTGACCTCGTCCGGGACCGAGCTGTCGGAGGTGAGCAGGAAGCGGGTGCCCATCGCCACGCCCGCCGCGCCGTACGCCAGCGCCGCGGCCAGGCCCCGGCCGTCGAAGAAGCCGCCGGCCGCGATCACCGGGATGTCGACCGCGTCCACGACCTGCGGGAGCAGCAGCGTGGTCGCCACCGCCCCGGTGTGCCCGCCGCCCTCGCCGCCCTGGACCAGCACGGCGTCGGCGCCCCAGGCCGCGACCTTCTCGGCGTGCCGGCGGGCGCCCACCGACGGGATCACCACGAGCCCGGCGTCCTTGAGTTTGGCGATCAGCTCCTGCTTGGGCGCCAGCGCGAAGGAGGCGACCTTGACGCCCTCCTTGATGAGCAGGTCGGCCCGCGCGCCCGCGTCCCCGGCGTCCGCCCGCAGGTTGACCCCGAACGGCGCGTCCGTCCGCTCCTTGACCTCGCGGATCGCCACCGCCAGCTGGTCGAGCGTCATCGTGGCCGAGGCCAGGATGCCCAGCCCGCCGGCGTTGGCGACGGCCGAGGCCAGCTTCGGCCCGGCGACCCAGCCCATCCCGGTCTGGACGACCGGGTGCCGCACGCCGACCAGCCGGGTCAGCGGCGTGTCCAGCAGCTGCGCGGTCACGCGGGGACCTCGCGCTCCCGCAGCCCGCGCGGGTCCAGTACCTCGCGCATGATCCGCAGCTCCTCGGCCGTCGGCAGGCGCGACTCGGGCACCTCGTCGGGGATCACGAGCTCGAAGCCGGTCGCGGCGACGACGTCGTCCACGCTCACGCCCGGGTGCACCGAGCGCAGCCGCATCCGGTGGTCGGGCGTCGCGAAGTCCAGCACCGCCAGGTTCGTCACCACGACGCGGATCTCGTACGCGCCGCGGTCCCAGCCGATGCCGCTCACGAAGTCGACCTTCTCGCTGAAGACCCGCGTCGAGTGCTTGGGGATCCAGTAGCTGGTGGTGTTGAGCTTGGTGTTGCCCGGAGCCCCGCGCACGCCCAGGAGCTGCGACTTGGGCCGCTCCCACTCGCCGATGCACGAGATGTTGGAGTTGCCGTACGCGTCGATCTGGCTGGCGCCCAGCACCACGTGCCGCCGCCCGTTCAGGACCAGCCACAGGTGGTCGCGGAACGGCAGCCAGCCCTCCACGTCACCGGCCGGCGCCCCCAGCGGGATCGCCTCGGCGGTCAGCTGCGGGCCGCCGTCGGTCGTCAGCAGGCCGGGCTCGAACGTCATCCGCGCCAGCCGGGCCCCGACCGCCGCCACCGTGCCGCTGACCGCCGCCGCGACGATCTCGCCGTCACCCCGGAACATCTCAGCGCACGCCACCGAGCAAACCTCAGCCCGAGTCGCCGTGGTCATACTCATCGGCTCTCCTCCCGGAAGTCCCGGACGGCCTGCTGGTACGCGGCCTCGTCGCCGGACAGGAAGCGGTCACGGAAGGCCGCCCACTGCTCGGGGTCCCCGGCCGCCTTGACGTAGTGCTTCTGGAACGCCTCGTCCCGATCGTGGTCGGGCTCGCAGGCGGTGAAGTGCGCGCCGCCGGGCGTCTCCACCACGCCGGTCACGTGCGACCGGCTGATCAGCAGGGACTGCACGGGTCCCTCCTTCATCAGGTCGGCGGTGTCGACCAGGCGCTCGCACGAGACGTAGGTGCGCTCGGCGGCCTTGGCGAACAGGTCGTCCATGTACGGGTCGAGCCCGAGGTACTGGGCGTTGCCGCGGACGTCGGCGCGGTTCATGTGGATCAGTGACACGTCCATGGTCAGCGGCGGTACCGCGATCAGCTCCTCGCCGCCCTCGTACGGGGACCGTACGGTCTTGAGCTGCGGGTTGACCTTCAGCACGTCCGAGCCGAGCCCCGCCGGGGTGGGCAGGAACGGCAGCCGGTGGGCCGCCGCGTACAGCCCGAACATGAACATGCCCTCGTCGTACTCGGTGAACGTCACCGTGCCGTCCCGGCGCGCGGCGCGGAAGTGCGGCTCCAGCGGTACCGAGTCGAGCGTGACGAACGGGGCGATGACCCGGCTGACCTTGCCGTACGCGCACAGCAGGCCCACGTCGGGCCCGCCGTAGGAGATCACGGTCAGATCCGTCAGATCCGACCGCAGGATCGCCCGGACGAGGGCCATCGGCTTGCGCCGCGACCCCCAGCCGCCGATCCCGATGGTCATCCCGCTCTCCAGCGAGCCGACGATCTCGTCGATGCTCTGGACCTTGGCGCTCATCGGCCTCCTCCCTGCCGGACGAAGGCGTCGCGGTGCTCGTCGCCCGCGCCGACCAGGTTGAGTTCGTACGTGAGGCCCTGCTCGAACCGGTAGCTGCGCTTGACGTCGACCGGGTCGATCCCGTTCAGCGACTCCTTGGCGCGGCGGATCACGTACCGGTCCTTGGCGGCGATGTTCCCCGCCACCTCCAGCGCCTTGTCGCGCAGCTCGTCGGCCGGTACCACCTCCAGCACCGAGCCGTGGTGGTGCAGCTCCGCGGCGGTGACGTTGCGGCACGTGTAGACCATCGCACGCATCAGATGCTGCGGGACGAGCCGGGCCAGATGGGTCGCGGCGCCGAGCGCGCCGCGGTCGACCTCGGGCAGCCCGAAGTAGGCGTCCTCGGCGGCCACGACGATGTCGGCGTTGCCCACCAGGCCGATGCCGCCGCCCAGGCAGAACCCGTTCACGGCCGCGACGACCGGGACCTCGCAGTCGTAGACGGCGGCGAACGCCGCGTAGCAGCCCCGGTTGGCCCCCACCAGAGCGGTGTGGCCCTCGGAGGACTGCATCTCCTTGATGTCGACGCCCGCGTTGAAGCCGCGGCCCTCCGAGCGGAGCACGACCGCCCCGACCTCGGGATCACGGCCGGCCGCGGTGACCGCGTCGGCCAGGTCGTACCAGCCCTGCACGGTCAGCGCGTTGACCGGCGGCGCGTCGACCACGATCTCGGCGACCCCGCCGGGGCGGGTCGTGGTGGAGATTCCCATGCGCTACCTTTCCACCAAACATTTGTTAGAACAGACCGTAGCAGAGCCCGCAAGAACCGCCACTGTCAAGTTCACCCGCCGGCAGCACCCGCCGACCACACTGCCAAGAGCACCCGCCAACGGCACTGCCGGCACCACGAACACCGCCAACACGGAGGACACAAGTGATCTGCAAGGACCGCGTCGTCGTCGTCACCGGAGCCGGCCGTGGCCTCGGCCGCGCGCACGCGCTGGAGTTCGCCCGCCAGGGCGCCAAGGTCGTCGTCAACGACCTGGGCGTCGCCCGGGACGGCTCGGGGAACGCCTCCGGCGGCCCCGCCCAGGACGTCGTCGAGGAGATCGAGGCCCTCGGCGGCCAGGCCGTGGCCAGCCCGCACGACATCGCCACCGAGGAGGGCGCCGCCGCCCTGATCGCCACCGCCGTCGAGACGTTCGGCCGCCTGGACGTCCTGGTCAACAACGCCGGCTTCCTGCGCGACCGGATGCTGATCAACCTGTCCGAGGACGAGTGGGACGCGGTCATGCGGGTCCACCTCAAGGGGCACTTCCTGCCGCTCAAGCACGCCGGCCAGTACTGGCGCGCCGAGAGCAAGGCGGGCCGTCCCGTGGACGCCCGCGTGATCAACACCTCGTCCGGCGCCGGCCTGCTCGGCAGCGTCGGCCAGGGCAACTACTCCGCCGCCAAGGCCGGGATCGTCGGCCTGTCCCTGGTCGCCTCCGCCGAGCTGGGCCGGTACGGCGTCACCGTCAACGCGATCGCGCCCGCCGCCCGGACCCGGATGACCGAGGAGGTCTTCGCGCAGACCATGGCCGCGCCCGCCGAGGGCGAGTTCGACGCCATGGCCCCGGAGAACGTCTCGCCCCTGGTCGTCTGGCTCGGCTCGGCCGACTCTGCCGGCATCACCGGCCGGGTCTTCGAGGCCGAGGGCGGCAAGATCTGCGTCATGGACGCCTTCCGGCACGGCCCCGCCGTCGACAAGGGCGCCCGCTGGGACACCGCCGACGTCGGCGCCGTGGTCAAGGACCTGCTCTCCCAGGCCCCCGCCCCCGAGCCGGTGTATGGCGCGAGCTGACGTGCACGGGCCGTCGTGAAGGACCTGCTGGCCCAGGCCCCGGCCCCTGGGCTGTCTACGGTGCGAGTCGATTCGCGCGAGCCGTACGGAGGAGTGCGCTGGGAGTCTCACCGCGGACCCGCTTGAAGGCGCTGCTGAACGCGAACCCGTCGGCGTACCCGACCCGTCGCGCCACCGCCGCGACGCCGGCCCCGGGTTCGCGCAGCAGGTCGGCGGCCAGGGCCATCCGCCACTCGGTGAGGTAGCCGAGCGGCGGCCGGCCCACCAGCGCCGTGAAGCGCCGCGCGAACACGGCCCGCGACATGCCCGCCTCGGCGGCCAGCGCCGCCACGGTCCACGGCCGGGCGGGCCACTGGTGCAGCAGCCGCAGGGCGTGCCCGATCCGTGGGTCGGCGAGCGCGCGGTAGCCGACCGGCGGGTCCGCCTCGGGACGGGCGAACCACGCGCGCAGCACCCGGACCAGCAGCAGGTCCAGCAGCCGGTCGAGGACGACCTGCCGGCCCGGCTCCTCGAGATCCATTTCGGTGACCAGCAGATCCAGCAGGGGACCGAACGCGGGCTCTCTCGGGATCAGTGCCAGGCCCGGCAGCGCGTGCAGCAACCGGTCGGACACGTCGCCCCGCATGGGGTACTCGGCCGTGACCAGCATGTCCGAGCCGCCGGGCGCGAACCCGTACAAGCGCGGCCCGAGGACGAAGTCTCGGCCTGCCGTGGCGGGCCCGTCCGCCGTCCCCCAGCAGGCCTCGTCCGATTCCACCACGACCTGCACTCCGGTCTCCGGGTGGTCGCCGGCGGTGAACGGCCGGGTGTCGCGCACCAGGAGGATGTCCCCTCCCGCAGATGCAGAGGTTCTCCGCCCTCGGGCGTGATCCAGGCCTCACCGCGCAGCATCGTGCCGAGGGTGAGCGGCGCGGGCGCCGCGAAACGCAGGGCCCACGGGGGATCGGCCACCGAACGGCAGAAGACCGCGCCCTGGGCCCGCACACTCGCGAGGTGATCGTCCAGAAGATCCATCGCAGAGACGATCTCACATGCGGACAAGACGTACGGCCATGGATCGTCTCGCTCGCCCCTGATGTGATCTTCACATGACCGAGTCCACGCACGAGAACATGCCCGCATATCCGATGGAACGCACGACGGAACGACCTGGGCACCCGCTCTGGAGGGAGCGGGCGTCGCCTACCTGGTCCCGATGATCGAGTCCGTTGAGGACGACGTCGTGGCGGAGTTCGTCCGGGAGGCCGTGCAGGCCGGCGTCCAGCGGCTGGTCCTGCTCTCGGCGCGCGGCGCGGACGGCCCGTCCCCGAGCCAGCTCCCGGCCGAACGCGCCGTCCGCGAATCGGGTGCCGAGTGGACGATCCTGCGTCCCGCCTGGTTCGCGCAGAACTTCAGCGAGGACCTGTTCCATGAACCGCTGGTCGCGGGAGAGCTCGCGCTTCCGACCGGCGAGGGCCGGGAGGCGTTCGTCGACGCCGATGACATCGCGGATGTCGCGGTCGCCGCGCTCACCGGCGACGGCCACGCCGGCGAGATCTACGAGCTGTCGGGGCCCGAGGCGCTGTCGTTCCGTACGGCCGTCGCCATGATCGCTGAGGCGGCCGGCCGGGAGCTGCGCTACACGCCGCTGGAAGCCTGGGAGTTCACCGCGCTCCTGGAGGCGCAGGGCCTGCCGAACGGGATCGCCGCCGCGATCGCCGGTCTGCTGGACGGCATCGCCAAGGGCACCGGCGAGCCGCTGAGCGACGGCGTCCGCCGCGCCCTCGGCCGTGAGCCCCGCCCGTTCGCCGCCTATGTCAAGGAGGCAGCGGCCTCGGGCGCCTGGGACCGGCGGTCGGCGACCGGAAGCGGCCGTGGCTAGGGGATTGTCGCCGAACCGCCGGGACGCAGAGCGCATCGTAGAGGCCACAGGAACCGCCAGCGACGATTCCGAGAGGCCGGTGCCGCCGGGCGATGGATCCCGACCGTCCATCCGCGGCCTCCCCCCACGCGGGGAGGAGGCCGCCGCATGAGATGACGCTGGGCTTCGGCGTCGGTACGGGCCCTCCGGCCGTCACAGGGCGGCGCCGGCGCAGGCGACCGAGCGGGAAGGCAGTCCTGTACAGGGCCGCACTCCCCGCTGCGGCCGGGCTGCTCCTCGGGATGGCGATCTCGCTCGGCTGGGCGGTCCAGGCCCTCGCCACCACCGGAAGGTTTCTCGACTTCTACTGTGGTGTCTTCGCCCTGGTGGCACTGACTCTGTCGATCATGATCGGACTGCTCGCGGCGGACCGTACCGTCATGTCCTCGCGCGCCCGCGTCCGCGCCCAGGCCATGCACCGCGCCGCCGCGTTCACCGCCGTCACGATGCTCGTGCTGCACTTGGGCACCCAGCTGCTGCGGCACAGAGTGGGCCTCACCGATGCGTTCCTGCCGATCCACACCGGCTCGCTGGCGTTCTACCTGCTGATCGTCGCGGTCGCCAGCGGCATCGCGCGCGGCCGGTTCGCTCCGGCGCGCCGTCCGTGGCTGTGGCGGGCCCTGCACCTGACCGCGTACGCGGCGTGGCCTTTGGCGATCGGCCACGGCCTCACCGTCGGGCGCACCCCGCCCGGCTACGTCCGAATGGCCTACCTCGCTTCCCTCGTCGCCGTGGCCCTCGCCCTGGCCGTACGGCTCGTCCTCCAGATACGGCGGAGGCGAGCGCCATGATCGCCGTACGCCACATCGGCCCACCCCGGCTGACCGCCGGCCTGGAGACCCCCGGACGCCTCGACTGGGACGCGCACCGCCGCCTCCACCCTGCTCCACGCCCCCTGACCTGCGACCAGCTCGTCGCGCTCGCCGAGGCGGGACGGCTGCACGGCCGTGGCGGCGCCGCGTTCCCGTTCGCCCGCAAGGTACGCGCGGTCGCCGATGCGGCCGTACGGCGGCGCAGCCGTACGGTCGTGGTCGTCAACGGCACCGAGGGCGAGCCCGGCAGCGCCAAGGACAAGGTCCTGCTGCACCGCGTCCCGCACCTGATCCTGGACGGTGCCACGCTGGCCGCCACCGCACTCGGCTCCAGCGAGATCGTCATCGGCGTCACCGACGAGGAGTCCGCCGCCTCGATGAACGCCGCCATCACCGAACGCGGCCTGGCGGCCCGGGCCCGCGTCGTCCGGCTCCCCGAACGCTTCATCACCGGGGAGGGCGGCGCGCTCGTCCGCGGCATCAACGGCAAGCGGCCCATCCCGCCAGGCCGCAAGGTCCGCGCCGCGAGCCGGGGCGTGGACGGGCTGCCCACGCTCCTGTCCAACGCCGAGACGTACGCCCAACTCGCCGTGCTCACCGGCCTTGGGCCGCGCCGGTACGCCAGAGTCGGAACGTCCGCCGAGCCAGGGACCGTACTGCTGACCGTGACCGGCTCGGCTCGCTTCCCCGCCGTCGTAGAGACACCGGCCGGGGCACCACTCGGCCACCTGCTGGACCTGTGCGGAGCCCGTGCCACCGAAGGCGTCCTGGTCGGCGGCTACCACGGCGCCTGGATCACCGGCGAGGCCGCGATCCGGGCCCGCATCTCGCGGCAAGGCCTACGCGAGGCGGGCGGAACACTCGGCGCGGGCATCATCATGCCGCTCGGCCGCCGCACCTGCCCGCTGGGGGAGTGCGCACGAGTCGCCCGCTACCTGGCCGCCGAGTCGGCGGGGCAATGCGGCCCCTGCCGGCTCGGCCTGCCCGACATCGCCGGAGCGTTCGCCGCCCTGGCCGAGGGACGCGACGCCGCGTCCGCCCAGGAGACCATCCGCCGCGCCACCCGGATGGCGGCCGGGCGCGGGGCCTGCTCGCATCCCGACGGTACGGGCCGGTTCGTCCTGTCGGCACTGGAGGTCTTCGCGGCCGACGCGTCCCGGCACGTGACCCACGGCAGTTGCGGACGCCCGGTCCTCGGAGTTCTCCCCGCCGAGACCGAGGCCCGGCTCCGCCTGGAGGTCGACTGGAGCCGCTGCGACGGCCACGGCCTCTGCGCCGGCGTCCTGCGCGGCCTCGTCCGGATGGACGAGCACAACTACCCGGTCATCCCAGAGGAGCCGATCCCCACCCGCCTGGAACCCGACGCCCGCCGAGCCGTAGCCGCATGCCCCGGCCTAGCCCTACGCCTGGTCCCGCGTACCTGACCCGTTGACTCGTGGCGTGTTCGCCGTTCAAGCGGCCCGCGAACCGCGAACACGCCACGAGTCAACGAGCAGAAGGCTCAGCGCGCGGGTCTACGTTCGTCGGTCTGGGCCTCTTCGTCGAGCCAGATGAGGAGGACTTCCTCCTTGCGGGCGAAGAATCGGCGGGCGTCCTCGGCGGACGAGAAGCGGCCAAGGGTACGCCCGCTTTCACTGCAGATGGTGGCGGTGTCGGTCGCAAGCTGGAGTCCCCAGCAGAGGATCCCGCCGTCATCCTCGTCGAAGTCGACCCAGCAGAGGGCGAAGCGCCGGGGTGCGTACTCGAAGGCCAGTTCGGTGGCTTCCTCGCAGAGACGCCCGGAGGCGAAAATCGTCGTCATGCTCCACAGAATGACGTCGAGTGCTTACTCTGAGTGTGTATTCACATCTCACGTGGACCAGCCGTGAGGCCACGGCCGCCCCTGTGAGTGTGTCGCGACGAGGTGAGGGAGTCGGAGATGGCACCCCGGAATCCATTCACGTCCATCACGGTCACGGGCGGAGCAGCGCTCGCCTATTGGGGGGATGAACTGCGCTATTACCGTGAACAGGCAGGTCTCACGCAGGAGCATCTCGCACGCCGGGTCTTCGTGTCCTCCTCGCTCGTCGCGATGATCGAGACGGGCAGACGGGCCCCGAAGCCAGACTTCATCAATGCCGCCGACACGGCGCTCAACACCGGTGGCGCTCTCGACCGTCTCTGGAAGCGCATAATCAAGAGCTCCTACCTGGAGTGGTTCCGCCTGTTCGTGGAGGTCGAAGCCGAAGCCGACTCGATCCTGAAGTATGAGCAGCAGTCAGTACCGGGTCTACTCCAAAACGAGGATTACGCCCGCGCCCAGTTCCGGAATGGACGGGTTCGTGACTCCGACGAGACGATCGAACGGCAGGTAGCGGCTCGGATGAGCCGCCAGGAGATTCTCACCCGTGATAACCCGCCGTTCCTCTGGGTGATTCTTGAGGAGGCCGTGCTGCGCCGTCGGGTGGGTGGCGTCGAGGTCATGCGCGAACAGTGCACCCGGCTGGTGCGGGCAGCCGAGTCTCCGGACATCATTATCCAGATGCTGCCCTTCTCCATTGGAGCGCACGCAGGCATGAGCGGGTCGATGACCTTGTTCTCGCTTCCAGATCATGGCGACCTGGCCTATTCTGAGAACTTCGCGGGAGGTCAGATCATCGGCCGTCCGGACGAGGTCGAGGAGTGTCGGCTCCGGCTTGACTTGCTGCGCGCGAACGCGCTCCCGCCCGACGAGTCCGTTCGGATGATCGCAGGGATGATCGGAGAGCCATGAGCAGTGATATTCGATGGCGCAAGAGCAGCCACAGCGGCGATCAGTACGGCGACTGTGTCGAGATCGCGCAGTTCACCGCTACGCAGTGGATGAAGAGCAGCCACAGCGGCGATCAGGGCGGCCAGTGCGTCGAGGTGGCTCAGGTCAGCACTGCGCAGTGGCTGAAGAGCGCGCGGAGCAGCGGCGAGGGCGGCGATTGCGTCGAGGTGACTGGAGTCGAGTGTGCCTGCGCGGAGCACGCGTCGGTGATCGCGTTCCGTGACTCCAAGGATCCGGCGGGGCCGGTACTGGCGTTCGGACCGGCGGCATGGCGCAAGCTCTCCGGCCGCATCAAGGCGGGCGGCTTCGACGTCCGGGACGCCTAGGGTCAGCGGCCGTTCTGCTCAGGAGTCCTGGACGGACTTCGTGATCTGCTTCAGGCACTCCGCCTCACTGTGCCAGGTGTCGACGATCAGCCGTGGCCCTATCCAAGCCTTGTCGTCTCGAGCGAGAATCTGCCCCCACCCCGGCGGACGCTGCTGATCACGCGCCGGAACCCGGCTTTACATCCGTCGACGATGCTCCTCAAAGTCCGGTACGTCACCTCGGTGACCCCGAATCGCCACCCGATGCGACTTGTTAAGGGCGCGGGTGGCGGGACTGCTCCGGTCGGGTGTTTTGATCGTCGAGTTGCTGCGGAGTGGCAGTGCCTGAGGGACGGAGGAGCCGACGCCGAGATTCCCATCGCGCGGCGGACGTGACCCGCCGTCCGCCCGCCCCAGGTCCGGGACGCTTTCGGCCGTTCAGTAGCTTCTGCCTCATGCAGCAGATCACCGAACATCTCTTCGACCAGGACACCCGGCTCACCTCGGTCGGCGTCGACACCTTTACCGCCCAGCTCACCGACCGCTGGAACACCGCCAGCGGCAACCCCAACGGTGGCTACCTGATGGCGGTGGCGGTCCGTGCTCTGCAGCAGCAGTCCAAGTTCCGCGATCCGCTGGTGGCCTCAGCGTTCTTTCTCCGGCCCGGGGCACCCGGACCAGCCCGGATCCAGGTGGAGACGGCCCGCCAAGGGCGCCGGACGTCCACCGGCGAGGCCCGGATGCATCAGGACGGCAAGGAGATCCTGCGCGTCATCGCCACGTTCGCCGACCTCGACCAGGCCAACGGCCGCACCCTGTCCCTGGCGCCCATGCCCGACCTGCCCGCGCCGGACGAGCTCGTTGACCCGCTGGCCGACGTCGTCCTGCCGGGCATCACCGTCGCCGAGCGGGTCGAATACCGCGTGACCCAGCCGCCCGGCTGGCTGCGTGGCGAGCCCAGCGGTGAACCCAGCATGACCTTTTGGATGCGATTCGCCGACGGCCGTGAACCCGACCTGGCGAGCCTGCCGTTCCTGGCCGACGCCGCCTACCCGGCCGTCATGGAACTGGGGGAACTCCCCTCCGCCACCGTGGAACTGACCATCCATCTGCGCAACCGTCCTGCCCCCGGCTGGCTCGCCTGCCAGATCAACACCCGGCACCTCACCGGCGGCTTCCACGAAGAAGACTGCGACATCTGGGACTCCGAGGGCACCCTGATCGCCCAGTCCCGGCAGCTCGCCCTCCTCCCATAGCCGGACCTCACCGAGACCAGCCTCAGCCCGCTCCCGCTCCCGCTCCCGCCCCCGCTCGGGCCGCCGTCAATGATGTCTCGGGCTCGAAGGCAGTAGCGGTCGAGGGCTTGTCACTCGACCTGAGGCACCGGTTCATGGCCGTCCAATCGCTTTGCTCTCGCAGGTGCGGACCAGCCCGGTCAGGTTGAACTTGCAACTTCAGTAACTGGCCCCTACTCGGGCTGGACGATGTGCCAGGTGCCTGCCGGAGTGATCCAGATCAGCAGACCGGGCCAGGGCTGGAACAGGGACCAGCCGGGGCTCTGCTTGGCGCGGTGGTGACGGCGGCACAGGGGCGCCAGGTTGCATCCGCAGGTGGGGCCGTGGGCGTCGTAGGCGATCGTGTGGTCCAGGTCGCAGTGCTGGACGTGCCGGTTGCAGGTGGGGAAGACGCAGGTCGTGTGGCGTGCACCGATCGCTCGCCGGAGCGCGGCAGGGGGCCGGTAGCCGGGGTGGCCGTGGCGACCCTGCTCGTCGGTCTCACACCAGGTGTCGCGATAGGGCATCAAGCTCTGATGCAGTTGGCGTACCGTCTGGGCAGCCAGCTCGGGCAAGTCGGCAAGGCGCTCGGTCGCGCGCAGTCGCGCCCGTACCTCCGCTAGTCGCGCTTGAGCATCAGTGGCCAGCGCATCCACCAGACTCAACGTTGGAGATTGCCGTGCCAGCGGTCTATGGATGCTGGCCGGGGTCAGCGATGGCGCTGGATCACCACGTTGTCTGTCTGCGGAGCGGTGAGGTTGGTTCTGGCTTCCCTGCGGGAAGAGGAGGCGACCAGCCCGGGTCTGCATACTGGAGATCGCGCCGGTGATGGGGTGGCATGCCTGGCGGCCGGGGCCAGAGGCTTCACTCAGCAAGGCGATGATCGCCGCTGCAACGCGCTCCCGCGTCCGGTCCCGGTCCCGTTCCCGGTCCCGGTCTCGACCCCGGTCTCGACCCCGGTCTCGACCCCGTACTCGTGCCCGTTCCCGTTCCCGGTCATGTACTCGGGCGCGATCCTGTGCCCGGTCCATATCCCGCTCGCGGCCCTGTACTCGGGCTGGACCCTGTGCTCGGTCCATAGCCCGATCCTGGGCCGAGTCTCGGTGCTCGTTGTGTTCTCGGCTCTGGTCCGTGCTGCTCTGGTCCATGCCGTTCCGTTGTCCGGGCCGTCGACGGAGTACCGAGTTCGGCGGCGAATCCGGCGGGCTCGGCTGGCCGGGCAAGTTTGGCGCGTCTTGGAGCGCGGTGTCGTGGTGCCGTACGTCGGCGTCCACTCCGGCGGAAGCGGAGGCCGGGTCGGGGGGTGTGGTGAGGACAGAACCGACTGCGTCGGGGAGCGGATGCCCGCGCAGGAGTTGGGTGGCCAGGTCGGCGCGGAGCTGGTCGAGTTTGCGGGGGTCGCCGTCGGTACGGATCGCGGACGCGGCGGCGGTGAGCTTGTTGTGGATGGCGTGGGCGTCCTCGGGGGCGATGTCGAGGACGGCCAGGGCGGCGGTGCCAGTGGCGTTGTCCCACACTTCCACTCGCCGCTGCCGGGTGGCCTTCTCCGCCAGTTCTTCACACAACTCTGGAGCGAGCCGTCGGGCCAGGACCTTGGCGCGGCGGCGAAGCTGCCCGGTGGTCCGGTGGGAGGCGTGAGCCAGCAGCGCGGTCTCGATCTGTGTGGCGGCGGCGTCGGGCATCCCGTCCGTGGCGTCGCAGATCACCCGGGCCTTGAGTAGATCGATTTGTCCCTGTTCCAGGGCGGTGCGGGTGCCGGTCAGGGTGGAGGCGAGCCGGCGGGCGGTGTACATGAGGGTGGCGGCGGCGTTCCCGGTGATGGCCAACGCGGCGGCGATCTCCTCGATCAGGGATTCACCTGCCGACAGCACTCGATGATCGGGCTGCCGCTCATCTTCAATGGCGCGCCGTGCGGTGAGCTCGGCGATCGCGGCCAGTTCGCGGGCCTGGGCCCAGGCGGTCTGCCGTCGCGACGCCGCCATCAGCTCGATCAGCTCGGCGTCATCCAGCCGATCCAGTGATTCGTTGTCGGCCAGGAACGCCGCGAGCCGGGGGCCGGAAGGGATGGTGGCGGGACGCTCGCAAGGCGTCGCGGCACCGGCGAACTCGACACTCCCATTCCCCATTTGGATCCCTCCTCCCGTCACCTCTTCATTCTACTAGAACGCATGATCGATAGCAGTATTCACCTCAATATTTCCTTGACGAAAAAGTGGGGTTGTGTTATGTCAGAATGGTCCGACTTGGGGCATTTCCCTTGCGGTGGTGGTCGTCCATCGGCACGTTCCGGTTGCTGTGGCCGTAGTCGGGTCTCGACTCTGGGGCGTGCTGTAGGTGGCTGGCTGAGGTGGCCTTCAAGGCCAGCCCTCGCCTGCGGCTTCCCGATGGTGGGCGTCACGTTGGTTGCGGTGGTAAGGGGTCGGTGATCTGCGAGGTGGCGGCCCAGGTTGGGTGGCGGCATGCGTTCCAATCGCGCGACCGCGACGAAGTCCCGGCCGCGCGACCGCGACAAAGTCCCGCCACCGACAAAGCCCGTCCGCCACCGGAAAAGCTCAGCCCGCGACGGCCTTAAGGATGATCACAATTCCTCAACCGGCCACCTCAGCCAACGTGACGCAAACTGAACGGCAACCGAACAAACGCCACCCAGATTGAGCGCTCACCTCAACCGGTCGATCGCGGCACCATGGTTATGAGAAACGCTGACTGCCGGGCGGCCAACCGTCAGCGGCCGGTGGATGGCAGATACCTGTGCCGGTGAATATCGACGTCCATCAGCGGGGCTTGTACGCCTCGATGTAGTGGCGGACCCTTGCCGCGTACGGCTTGTACTCGTCCGGTACGCCACCCGCCTTGCGGACGGTCTTGGACGAAGTCCGATACATGGCGGCGAGGTTGAGCGCCGGATCTCCCGGGACGCCGCGCAAGTCCTTGCCCCAGTAGCAAAGAAAGCGGCCCATGGCCGGTATCGACATTTGCGGCGTGATCTCCGCCGGCTTCGGCTCGGGGTTGTCCAGGCCACCCGGCTGCCAGTGCACCAGGATGTTCGGAGTCCAGCGGGCGATGCCGTATTCGTCCTTGGCCGGGTCGGACAGGTTCGGGTCGAAGCTGCTCTCGGCCCGCAGCATGGCGGCGATCAACGCAGGGCTGAGGCCGTCCAGTTCGCACCACGTGCCCGCCTGGATGATCAGCCCCCGGTACTGCACCGGGATTCCAGCGCCGGTACGGAGCGAGCGACCCTGCGGATCGGCGTTGCCTGAAGCGGCGCCAGGGGCGGCCGCACCCGAGCCCGAGCCCCCGTTGTCGAGGCCCAACACCACGAAGGCCCCGGTCACGGCTACCGCGATGGCGGCCACGGCGCCGGTGAAGACAGCCAATGCGCGCCGCCGAGGGCGGCCAGGACGGCGCGGGGTGAGGTGGGTACCAGCCTGGGGATCAGTGTCGATCTTGCTGGTGATCCGGTCGAGTGCGGCGCCGAATGCTGCGGCCGAGGGCCAGCGGCGGTCGCGGTCGGGTTCCAGAGCACGCAGGACGATCTCGTCCACCGACGGCGGGATCGCGGGTTGCAGCCGGCTGGGCGGGGAGCGCTTCTCGCCCGGTGGCTCGCCTGTCAGCAGGTGGTACGTGAGTGCGCCCAGTCCGTAGACATCGGAGCGCTGGTCCGGGGCGCCGTCGATCTGAGCCTGCTCGGGGGCCATGTAACCGGGAGAACCTGCGGGCAGCGTCAGGCTCGACAGCCGGTCATCGGTACGGGCGATGCCCAGGTCGGAGAGCATGATCCGCTCGCCGCCGTCGGAGGTGGACCGGATCAGGACGTTGGACGGCTTGAGGTCGCGGTGCACGATGCCGCGCTCGTGCAGGGCCCGCACGCCCTCGGCGATCTCCCGGGCCAGCGGCAGCGCCTCGTTCAGCGGCAGTCCGCCCGTGGCGAGCCGTTCCTCCAGGTTGCCGCGGTCGGCATGGGTCATCACGAAGTAGGGTCGGCCGTCGTCCAGTTCGCCGATGTCGAAGACCTGGACCAGCCGGTGCGAGTCGACCTGGCGGAGCAGCCGGGCCTCGCGGACGAACCGTTCGCGCACGTCCTCGCGCAGCGTCCAGTGGTCGGCGAGGATCTTGATCGCGACCGGCGAGTCGAGCTCGTCGTCGTGGCCCAGCCAGACCGACGCGAACCCGCCCGAACCGAGCAGCCGGTCGATCCGGTGCCGTCCCGCCGAGGTCGGAGTCCCCATGGTGGCCCATGATGAGGGATCGGCCGGGGTCGCGCACGGTGGACGGGGTGGCGCGGACGATGGAATGCCGTTGCCTCCGGCGACGTTGTGTTCAGCGGGAAAATGGATCGCCACCGCCCTGGTGGTCCGGCTACCGTGCCTAGGTCGGGGAGTGATCGCCCGGGCCGTACCGCAAGATCACCATGGCCCGCGACCTATCCTTTCGACCGTATGGGAACGCCTGTGACCTCGCCGCTCGCCGAACTGCGCGCGCGCCTGCCCGAGCTGATGCCGCTGGACCGGCACCGGCTCGGCCGGCGCGTCGACGGCATCCAGAAGATGCGCGACGCCGGGCGGCGCGAGCGGGCGATCGGTGAGATCGCCGCCGAGGTGGAGACCGCCGAGCGGCGGGTCGCCCGGCGGCGGGCGGCGGTTCCGGCGATCACCTATCCCGAGCAGCTGCCGATCAGCCAGAAGCGGGACGACATCGCGGCGGCTATCCGCGATCACCAGGTCGTGATCGTGGCCGGTGAGACCGGCTCCGGCAAGACGACGCAGCTGCCCAAGATCTGCCTGGAGCTGGGACGGGGCGTGCTCGGCACGATCGGGCACACCCAGCCGCGCCGGCTGGCCGCCCGTACGGTCGGCGACCGGATCGCGGAAGAGCTCGGCACGGAGCTGGGCGAGACCGTCGGCTACAAGGTGCGGTTCACCGACAAGTCCAGCGACGGCACTCTGGTCAAGCTGATGACCGACGGCATCCTGCTGGCCGAGATCCAGAACGACCGGCTGCTGCGCCGCTACGACACGCTGATCATCGACGAGGCGCACGAGCGCAGCCTCAACATCGACTTCCTGCTCGGCTACATCAGGGAGATCCTGCCCCGGCGGCCCGATCTCAAGGTGATCATCACCTCGGCGACGATCGACCCCGAGCGGTTCTCCGAGCACTTCGGCGACGCGCCGATCGTCGAGGTGTCCGGCCGTACATACCCGGTCGAGGTCCGCTACAGGCCCGTCACCGATCCCGACGACCCCAAGGCGGACCCCGACCGCGACCAGATCCAGGCGATCGTGGACGCGGTGGACGAGCTGGCCCTGGAGGCGCCCGGCGATGTGCTGGTCTTCCTCAGCGGCGAGCGCGAGATCCGTGACACGGCGGACGCGCTGGGCAAGCATCTGCAGGGGCGCCGGGGTGGGGGCACCGAGGTGCTGCCGCTGTACGCGCGGCTCTCGTCGGCCGAGCAGCACCGGGTCTTCCAATCCCACCGGGGACGGCGGGTCGTGCTGGCCACCAACGTGGCCGAGACGTCCCTGACCGTTCCGGGCATCAAGTACGTCATCGACCCGGGCACGGCGCGAATATCCCGTTACAGCCACCGGCTGAAAGTGCAGCGGCTGCCGATCGAGGCGGTCTCGCAGGCGTCGGCCAACCAGCGCAAGGGCCGCTGCGGGCGGGTCTCCGACGGCATCTGCATCCGGCTGTACTCGGAGGAGGACTTCGAGTCCCGGCCCGAGTTCACCGAGCCGGAGATCCTGCGGACCAACCTGGCCTCGGTCATCCTGCAGATGACCGCGCTGGGGCTGGGCGACATCGCCGCGTTCCCGTTCGTCGAGCCGCCGGACCGGCGCAACATCAAGGCCGGCGTCGACCTGCTGCACGAGCTGGGCGCGATCGACCCGGCCGAGCAGGATCCGCGCAAGCGGCTGACCGCGCAGGGTCGGCGGCTGGCGCAGCTGCCGGTCGACCCGCGGCTGGGCCGGATGGTACTGGAGGCCGAGGCCAACGGCTGCGTCCGCGAGGTTCTGATCATCGCGGCGGCGCTGTCGATCCAGGACCCGCGCGAACGGCCCGCCGACAACCAGCAGGCCGCCGACGAGCGGCACCGCCGGTTCGCCGATCCGACCTCGGACTTCCTCGCCTATCTGAATCTGTGGAACTACCTGCGCGAGCAGCAGAGCGAGCTGTCGGGCAGCCAGTTCCGGCGGATGTGCAAGAGCGAGTTCCTGCATTTCCTGCGCGTACGGGAATGGCAGGACCTGCACTCCCAGCTCAAGCAGGTCGCCAAGCAGCTCGGTGTCACGCCCAACTCGACCGAGGCGCCACCCGACCGGATCCATGTGTCACTGCTCGCCGGTCTGCTGTCGCATATCGGCCTGATGGACACCGATACGAAGAAGGATGGCAAGAAAGACGGCAAGAAAGACGACGGCGGCGGTCAGCGGCGGCGCCAGCTGAACGAGTACGTCGGGGCGCGCGGGGCCAAGTTCGCCCTGTTCCCCGGCTCGGCGCTGTTCAAGAAGCCACCGCGATGGGTGATGTCGGCCGAGCTGGTCGAGACGTCCCGGCTCTGGGCCCGGATCAACGCCAAGATCGAGCCCGAGTGGGTCGAGCCGCTCGCCGGGCACCTGGTCAAGCGCAACTACAGCGAGCCGCACTGGTCCAAGAAACAGGCCGCGGTCATGGCGTACGAGAAGGTCACGCTGTACGGCGTTCCGATCGTCGCGCAGCGCAGCGTCAATTACGGAAGTGTCGATCCTCAACTGTCGCGCGAACTGTTCATCCGCAACGCGCTGGTCGAGGGCGACTGGGAGACCCATCACCGGTTCTTCCACGACAACCGGGCGCTTTTGGACGAGGTCGAGGAGCTGGAGCACCGCGCCCGGCGCCGCGACATCATGGTGGACGACGAGACGCTCTTCGACTTCTACGACGAGCGCGTCCCCGACGACATCGTCTCCGGACGGCATTTCGACTCGTGGTGGAAGAAGGCGGGCCGTACCGATCCCGACCTGCTGAGCTTCGAGAAGTCGATGCTCATCAACGAGAGCGCCGGCGACGTCAGCGAATCCGACTACCCGGACGCCTGGCGGCAGGGCCAGCTCAAGCTGCGGCTCACGTACCAGTTCGAGCCCGGCGCCGACGCCGACGGCGTCACCGTGCACATCCCCGTCCAGGTGCTCAACCAGGTCAAGCCCGACGGCTTCGAGTGGCAGGTCCCGGGACTGCGCAAGGAACTGGTCACC
The DNA here is from genome assembly GCF_044326315.1 of Actinomadura sp. 9N407. Taxonomy (NCBI): domain Bacteria; kingdom Bacillati; phylum Actinomycetota; class Actinomycetes; order Streptosporangiales; family Thermomonosporaceae; genus Actinomadura; species Actinomadura sp. 9N407. The sequence goes on from NZ_JBIRAW010000048.1 coordinate 38,988, forward strand.
GAGCTGATCCGCTCGCTGCCCAAGCAGCTGCGGGTCAACTTCGTCCCGGCCCCCGACTACGCCCGCAAGCTCATGGAACGCCTCTCGCCCCGTTCCGAGCCCCTGCTGGAGGCCCTCGAACGCGAGCTGCGCGACATGACCGGCGTTCAGGTGGCCCGCGAGGCATGGGACCTGGACCGCCTCGGCCCGCACCTGCGCGTCACGTTCCGGGTGGTGGACGACCGCAAGCGCACCCTCGCCGAGGGCACCGACCTCGACGAGCTCAAACGCAAGCTCAAGGGCAAGGTCCGCGGAACGCTGTCCAAGGCGGCCACGGCCGGTGGACTCGAACGCGGTGGCCTGCGCGAGTGGACGATCGGCGAACTGCCCCGTACGTACGCGCAGAAACAGGCCGGCTACGAGGTCAGGGCGTATCCGGCGCTGACCGACGAGGGCGACAGCGTCGCGGTCCGCATGTACGAGACCGAGGCCGAGCAGCGCGCGGCCATGTGGCGCGGGACGCGGCGGCTGATCCTGCTGAACGCCCCGTCCCCGGTCAAGCTCATCCAGGGCCGTCTCACCAACCAGGGCAAGCTGGCGCTCAGCCACAACCCGCACGGTTCGGTGGCGGCCCTGTTCGACGACTGCGTGACGGCGGCCGCCGACCGGCTGATCGCCGAGGCCGGGGGACCGGCGTGGGACGAGGCGGGCTTCCAGGCCCTGTACGACCGCGTCCGCGCGGGCCTGCACGACACCACCGCCGCGATCGTCACGCAGGTGGAGCGCATCCTGGCCGCCTCCCACGAGATCGACCGGCGGCTGCGCGGTACCGCCAGCCTCGTGCTCGTCCCGGCGCTGACCGACATCCGCGCCCGGCTGGCCGCGCTGATCCATCCCGGATTCGTCACCGAGACCGGCTGGCAGCGGCTGGCCGATCTGCCCCGCTACCTGAGCGCGCTGCAGATCCGGCTCGACAAGCTCCCCGAGAACCCGGGCCGCGACCGGCTGCTCATGAACCAGGTCGCGGTGCTGGAGTCCGAGTACGAGCAGTTCCTGCGCCGGCTGCACCCGGCCCGCCGGGGCGACGAGGCCGTACGGCAGGTCCGCTGGATGCTGGAGGAGCTGCGGGTCAGCCTGTTCGCCGTGCAGATCGGCACCCGCTACCCGGTATCGGACAAGCGCATCCGCAAGGCGATGGCGCAGTACACCTGAGCCGCCCCCTCCTGAACCCTGCCTTCCCCGACTGTGACCGGCCTTCCCTGACTTCAGTGACCGTTCCAAAGTGGTATTGACCACTTGAGGTCCGGCACATAGTGTGGGTGACCGGCGGTACGAACCGACGGTACGAGTGGAACGGGAGGTGGTCGGCGTGCGATCCGGCGGCGAACCCGAGCCCGCGACCACGAAACGGCGGGCGGTGCGCCGCAGGCTGCTGGCCATGCTCGACGATCTGGACGTCGGCGACGCGCTGCCGTCCGAGCGGCGGCTGGCCGAGGAGTTGGGCGTCTCGCGTCCCACCCTGCGTGCGGCGATCGACGAGCTCGCCGGGCAGGGACTGCTCGACCGCCGCCACGGAAGCGGGACGTACGTGGCCGAACCACGCATCGCGGTGGCGCTGACCATGTCCTCGTTCACCGAGGACATGATCCGCCGCGGGATGAAGCCGAGCGGCCGGGTGCTGTCGTTCCGGACCGAGCCGGCCGGTGCCAGGATCGGCCGCCGGCTGGCCGTCTCGCCCATGGAAGAGGTATTTACCATTCGTCGGCTGCGGCTGGCGGACGGCACCACCATGGCGATCGAGACGCTCTACCTCCCCAAGGCGCTGATGCCGAAGCTGCGCCGCGAGGATCTGGAGGGAGGGTCCTTCTACACCCTGCTGCGGGAACGCGGCGTCATCCTGGCCTCCGGCCGGGAGACGATCGAGCCGACCGTCACCACGGCCGACGAGGCCGAGGTGCTGGGCGTACCGGTGCACGCGCCGGCGTTCCTGTTCGAGCGGATATCCAGGAGTGAGCAGGGCACTCCGGTGGAGTACGTGCGGTCGCTCTACAGAGGCGACCGCTACCGGCTGGAACTGGAGCTGAAACCGGTTCCGCGCTGACGGGCACGGGGGCGGGCACGGGCGCCGATACGGCCGGCCGTGCCGCACGTTCCGACAGCGACAGCGACAGCGACAGCAACAGCAACAGCAACAGCGAAAGCAACAGCGAAAGCGAAACCGCGCCGGCGGGGGCACCGGCGCACCGACGGATCCGGTCCCGGCCGCCGCCAGCGCCGGCGGGGACCGGTGCCCCGCAGGATAGGGAGACCTGACGTGGACATCATCAAGGACATCCTCACCTTCCTGGCCGACAACGTGTTCGGCCAGGTCCCCATCCTGATCGGGTTGATCACCCTGGTCGGGCTGCTGCTGCAGCGCAAGCGGTTCGAGGACACCCTCGCCGGTGCGCTGCGGGCCACGATCGGCGTGGTCATCCTGTTCATCGGCGTGGAGATCTTCACCGGCGGGCTGTCCAGCTTCCAGGCGGTGCTGGCCGACGCGATGGGGACCACCCCGCCCAAGGCCGACCACACGCTGAACGAGTTCCTGAACCAGCAGGGCGGAACGATCGCGCTGGTCATCACGGTGGCGTTCCTGCTGCACGTGGCGATCGTGCGGCTGTTCCCCGCCGCCCGCTACCTCTACCTGACCGGGCACCTGATGTTCTGGATCAGCACGGTGGTGGTGGCCTCGCTGGTCACCATCGCGCCGGGCTCGGACCAGCTGACGCTGGTGCTGTGCGGCGCCGGGTTCGTGGCCGCGTACTGGACGCTGCAGCCGCTGTGGATGCGGCCGCTGATGCGCCGGGTGATGCCCGACGACCGGTTCGGCTTCGCGCACACCAGCTCGATCGCGGCGCTGGTCACCGGGTACGTGGCACGGCCGTTCGGGGACCGCGAGAAGCACGACACCGAGAAGGTCAAGCTGCCCCGGCAGCTGTCGTTCTTCAAGGACGTCAACGTCAGCACCGCGCTGGTGATCTCGGTGATCATGCTGGTCGCGGTCGCGTTCGCCGACGACCAGGTGGTCGGCACGCTGGCCGCCGAGATGGACCCGAAGCTGTCGCCCTGGGTGTGGGCGCTGCTGATCGGCCTGCGCTTCGCGGGCGGTATCGCGATCCTGCTGTTCGGTGTCCGGATGTTCCTGGCCGAGATCGTGCCCGCGTTCAAGGGCTTCAGCGACAAGGTGATCCCGGGGACCCGGCCCGCGCTGGACGCCCCGACCGTGTTCCCGGTGGCGCCGACCGCGGTGATGATGGGCTTCGTCTCCTCCACCATCGTGTTCCTGGCCTGCCTGGGCATCTTCGCCGCGGCCGGCTGGTTCACGCTGGCCCCGCCCATGATCATGCTGTTCTTCGTCGGCGGCGCCGCCGCGCTGTTCGGCAACGTGGTGGCCGGCTGGCGCGGCGCGATCATCGGCGGCGTGATCTCCGGCCTGATGCTGGCCATCGGGCAGGCCCTCACCTGGAGCCTGTTCGACAAGACCGCGCCCGAGCTGGCGACGCTGGCCGACCCCGACTGGTACGCCATCGCCTGGCTGCTCAAGGCGGTGGACCCGATCATCGGCGGCGCCTCCATCTGGGCCGTTCCGGTGGTCGCGCTGGTCATCACGGCCGGCACCCTGCTCCTCCTCGGCCGCCGCGAGGCCCGCGCGGCCGCCGCCAAGGCCGAGCAAGAGGCCGAAGTGGGGGCCGAAGAGGGGGCAGAGAAGCCTGAAGAGGGAACTCAGGACGCCAAGCCCGGCACGGGCGGCGACCGGACCTGAGCCCGCGCGCCCGTCCTCCGGGAACGTTCCGGGGGACGGGCCGCGCGGTCGTCCCGCCGACCGCATGAGTGCGCCGCGCCACCGCGAGCCCGGCAGCAAACCCGGCAACCCGACAACGAGCGCGACCCGACAACGAGCCCCCGACAACGAGCCCACGACGAGCCTCGACATCGAGCCCGACCACAAGCCCGACAAAAGACTCCCGGCAAAGACTAGAGACTAGAGAGGCGACGACATGGCAATGGACCGCACGCTGGAGGTGCTCGCCGTCTGCGGTGTGGGCATGGGATCGAGCCTCATGCTGAAGATGACCGCCGAGGACGCGCTGCGCGCCCTGAACGTGGACGCGCGGGTGGAGAACACCGACGTGTCCACCGCCCGGGGGATGACCGTCGACGTGATCATCGGCCAGGGGATGCACACCAGCGAGATCGCCGAGCTCGCCCCCGTCGTGATCACGGTCAGCGACTTCCTCGACAAGGAGGGACTGGAGGCCCAGCTGCGCGAGCGCCTGACCGAGAAGGGGTGGCTGGCGTGACGGCTGCCGGAGCGCGCGACGGGGTGGCGGCGGCCGACTGGCGCGCCGCCACCATCGCGGCCGCCGAGGTGCTGGTCGAGATGGGCGTCGCGGGGGAGGGATACCCCGCGGCCTGCGTCCGCGTCGTCGAGCAGAACGGTCCGTACATCGTGCTCACCAAGGGCCTGGCCCTGGTGCACGCGCGGCCCGAGGACGGCGCGATCGGCGTCGGCGTGGCCGCGACGCGGCTGGCGGCGCCGGTGGAGTTCGGCCATCCCGACAACGATCCGGTCGATCTGCTGCTGGCGTTCTGCACGCCGGACGCCGACGCGCACGTCTCGGCCCTGTCCACACTGGCCCGGGCGCTGTCGGCCGGCCTGGCCGACCGGCTGCGCGCCGCCGCCGGCCGCGAGGCCATGGTCGCCGAGCTGGAGAAGGCCCTGGAGAAGGAGGCCCGTACCGATGCCTGAGGTCTCCGCGGCCTCCTACCCCGAGCGGGTCCGCTCCCTGCTCGACGAGCTCGACACCAGATCCGGGGACGCGATCGCCGAGGCGGCGGCGCTGCTGCTGCCGGCCATCGAGGCCGGTGGCATCGTGCACGTCGCCGGGGCCGGGCACTCGCTCGCGATGGTGTGCGAGACGTTCTACCGGGCCGGCGGGCTGGCTCCCGTCCGGCCGCTGTGGGACCCGGCCGTGATGCCGCTGCAGGACGCGCTGCGCAGTACCCGTGCCGAGCGGCGCGAGGGCCTCGGCCGCGCGCTGGTCCAGGAAGCGGCTCCCAGCCCGCCTGACGTGGCGGTGGTGTTCTCCACCAGCGGGCGCAACCCGTACCCCGTCGAGATCGCCCAGGAGTGCGCCGCCCGCGGCGTCCCCGTGATCGCCGTGACCTCTCCGCAGGCGGCACTGCGCGCCCCCGCCCGCGCGGACACGGTGCTGGCCGACCACGCCACGATCGTGCTCGACACGGCGGTACCGCCCGGCGACGTGCTCCACCCGCCGAGCGCGCCGCGTACGGCGGCGGTCTCCACGATCCTGGGCGCGTACACATGGTCGCGCGTGCTGGCCGAGCTGGACGACCTAGCCGAGGCGCGCGGGATCACGCTGCCGTGCTGGACGAGTGCCAACATCCCGGGCGGTGACGAGGCCAACCAGGCCCTGCTGGCCCGCTACGGCCCGCGCATCCCCGAGTTGACCGGCGTCGTCGGGGGGTAGGCGCCGCAGCCGGGAATCCTTGGACGGGCACCTCAGTCGGGGTTCACGGCGAACGATTCCAGATGCGAGCACTGGGGACAGCGGAAGACCTCCACCTGGAACCGCTTCCTTCCCCAGCGCTTGGCCCTGCGGATCCCCATCTCCGGAGGACCCGCGACCCAGCGGACGAACCCTCTGGACGCCTGACCGGTGTCCTCCAGGTATCCGGGCTGAAGCTCGGTCGCTCCGCAGTGCGTGCATCTCATCCCGTTTATCACTGGGAGATGGTAGGGCACGGGGTGACTTGCGGCATGTCACACAAGGCACCCAAGTCACTGCGTTTGCGGCTACTAGTGCGTATCGTTCACTCCATGCCTACGAGTGATGAGCGAGACAAAAGCGGCCCACGGGGGCAGGGCGGGTCTCCCGAGGGCGCGGTCTCCGAGGCTGGAACGACCCACGATGCCACCCCCGCCACCCCTGCCACGCCGCGGCAGGAGCCGGGCCGGTCCTCGGCAGGCGGAGGCCCTCAGCCCGCGTCCGCCGGCAGCCTTGGCCCCGCACCGGCAGCCGCACCCGCCGGCGGCCCCGGATCCGCGTCCGGGCCCGGATCCCCGTTCTCGGCCGCCGGTGAGCCGGGCTCATCATCGGTACCGGAGCCGCGGCCCGAGACCGCGGTGGCTCGGATGGGCGAGCCCGTCACGGTCTGGCCGTGCGCGAACTGCGGCCGCCCCGTACCGCAGCCCATGGGCGCCGTACGCGCCGTCCGCTACTGCCTGGACAACGACGGCGCGTGCAACCGCGAGGCCCGCGACCGCCGCGAGCGCGGCCGTGACGCGCCCGGGCTGACCGGCCAGGTCGCCGCCACCTGGGAGATGGTCGAGCGCCTGGAGAAGTCCGCCGACCTGCTCGCCGACTCGCTCACCTCCGAGCTGAGCGTCGCCGGGGTCGAGCGGCGCGTCTCGGCGGTCAAGGCCGAGGCCGCGCGCGAGCTGGCGACCGCGCAGAACGAGCGGGACGCCTCCCAGCGGCAGGCCGAGGACGCCTGGCACGAGGCCGCGTCCGCCCGGCAGCGCGCCGAGACCGCCGAGCGGGAGTCCGCCCGCGCCCGCGAGGAGGCCAAGCTCGCCACCGCCAAGCGCGACGCCGCCCAGCAGGCCTGGGAGGAGGCGCACCAGATCGCCCAGCAGGCCGTCTCGGCCAAGCTCGCCGCCGAGAGCGAGCGGGACCGGATCGCCGCCCGCGAGACCGAACTGCTGGCCGCGCTGGAGACCGCGCGGGCCGAGCTGGTCACGCAGCACAGCAAGGCCGCCGAGGCCGAGGGCGCCGTCGAGTCCCAGCGGGTCGAGGCCGCGGTGGCCAAGCAGGGCGCCGAGGACCTGCGCAACGCGATGCGCGACACCGAAGCGCAGCGCCAGCGCGCGATGCAGGCCGCCAGCAAGGCCGAGGCGGAACGGGCCACCGCGCTGCGCGCCCAGTCCGAGGCCGAGGCCGAGGCCGTTCGTGCGCACGCCCGTACCGAGGAGTCGGTCAAGGAGCGCGACGCCGCCCTCGCGCGCGCCCAGCAGGCCGTCGCCGAACGGGACGAGCTGGAGAGCAAGGTCAACGACCAGGGCGTGCAGCTGCGCCAGCTCTCGCAGTCGGTGGCCGAGCAGCAGGCCGCGCTGTCGGCGCTGGCCGAGGAGCGGGACGCCGCGCGCGCCGAGGCCGACCGCGCCCGCCGGCAGATCGACCAGTTCACCCACAACACGCTGTCGTCGAACGTCCCCCCGGGCGGGCGCTACCCGAGCTCGGGCGTACCGCAGATGGGGCCGGCCCACGGCCAGCCGGGCCAGCCCGGGCAGCCGCCCCAGCCGCCCGCCCCGCCGATCCCGAACGGCGGGACCGGGGGGCACCCGCAGGTGCCGTCGGGCCGCCCGCTCAACGGCGTGGGCGACCCGAACGACCCCCTGTACACCGGCCGCTGACGGACGGGCCCGCGGGCCGCGGCCGTCGCGCCGCGGGCCTCGCGGGTCCGGCCCGGTTCAGGCCCGGTTCAGCCCAGGCTGCCGATCAGCATGATCACCGCCAGCGCCGCGGCGGCGATCATCAGTGCGTGCAGCCGCTCCCGGCCCGCGGTCGCCCGCAGCCGGGACATCCGCTGCCGGGTGAGCCGCGCGTCACTGCCGGCCCGCCGGGCGCGCTCCCACGAGGTACCCATGTAGGCCGCGAGCGCCGCCACGACGATGAGCCAGAATCCGTTTCCGTTCATCCAGGTCCGACCTCCTCGGTCGCGAAACCTAGATTGAACGACGCCGCGCCGGATCCATCCGTGTCATGCGACACAAACGCACGATTTCCGGCAGAATCGGATGACCTGCCGAGAATTTCCGATCAATCCTTCCGGCCGCCCCCGTGGCCGGGACCGAATCGTCGGCTCCCTAGGGCACCGCGTCAGGCTCCGAAGTGGGCGGCGTCGACCTCGATCCAGATCTGCTCTGCCCGGCCGAGCAGCCGGCCGTCCGCGCCGTACGCGGCCGTCGCCGCGTGCAGCTTGCGGCCCTCGCGGCTGCGCGCCAGGCCCATCACCACGCACCGCTCGCCCGCCTCCGGAACCTCCGTGACCTGCGCGGTCATCGTGCCGAGCACCAGCGGCGGGTCGTCCTGGCCGAACGCCAGCCCGCCCGGGCAGTCCAGCACGGCCCACATGATCTCCGGCTCGGGCACCCGCTCCGGCGTCCACGGCGCGGCGACCGTACCCTCGGCCACCGGCCCGGGCGCCAGCCGCAGCCCGTCGCCCGGCTCCCGCGCGGGCCCGCACACGAAGCACCCCGGGAACGGATGCCGCTCGGCCACCCGGTACTTCTCCGCCGCCTCCAGCGCCTCCTCGTAGGACACCGGCGGCACGGCCGGCACCACGATGGCGCCCGCGAGCGCCTCCGCGACCAGCCGCTCGCCGTCGTCCCACAGCCGGGCGCCGATGCCCCGGTCGTCGTCGCTGCCGACCCGCAGCTCCGTCTCCAGCGGCGGCGGGCGCCGCAGCGTGACCGTCACCGTGTCGGACGACACGTGCCCCGCGAGCAGGCCGGCGACGTATCCCCCGTTCCCCGACCCCTCGGGGCCGTGGTACCGCTTCTCAATGATCATCTTGCATCCCCCGGACCTTCACCCGTCCTGCTGAAACACCCGTCCTGCTGAAACCGGACCGATCCTAATGAGCGGGTCCGACGAAGCGTCGTCCGCCCCGCCCTCTTGGACGAGGAAGAGACGAGACGCGCGAACGGCGCGACGAGGGAACCACGCGGCGAGGGACGGCGGGACGAGGGCCCGGTGGATCGGGTTCAGACGGCGCGGGACGGCTGGGGGCGTCCGGGGCGGGTGGTGAAGAAGACCGACAGTGAGCCGGTGAGGCGCGCCCGTACGGTCTCCTCGTCCACCGGTCCGTCGTCCGGGACGGGGGTACGGTCCAATGCGCGGGCGATCAGCAGCTCGATGTTGCGGTCGGCGACCAGGACCGAGCAGGTGTCGCAGGCGTACCAGGGATAGAGCATGTTGAGCACGGCGACCGCCGTGTCGTCGTCCGACAGCCGGGTGGTGTCGAGCTCCACCTCGAACATGTCGGTGTCCTCGGGGTCGAGCGTCGGTTGGTAGAGCCAGCTCGGCCCGACGACGTCGCAGAAGTCGCAGGAGCGAGCCCGCGGTGCGGCCGTGCCGACGGCGAGTTCCAGCTCGTGGTCCCAGGGCTCGACCCGCCGGTTGTGCCGGTAGCCGACGCCGTCCAGGGATCCCTCGCGGTTGTGCGTCACATCATGGACCTCGCCGCCGCAGCGGGCGCACATGAAGCCGATCTCCTCCATGTCCCTCCCTGGTCGCTCTGAGGTCCCGGCTCTCACAGTATCCGGGGTTTCGCCGTCGGGGGACGCCCCCACGCCCCCGCGCCGGATCGGCCAGGCCGTCGGTTACCCTGGCGGCCGTGTCCGATCATGACTTCCCGGCGCCGCACGGTGTCGTGCTGAACGCCGACAAGCTCGATCTCGTCCGGGATGGCCGTACCCTCCTCGACCGGGTGACACTCACCGTCCTGACCGGTGAGCACTGGGCCCTGCTCGGTCCCAACGGCGCGGGCAAGAGCACGCTGCTGGGCATTCTCGGCGCGTACACCCATCCCACCCGGGGCTCCGCCGAGATCCTCGGGCACCGGCTCGGCCGGGTCGACGTCCACACGCTGCGCACGATGATCGGCCAGGTCAACCCGCGCCACCCGCTGGAGTCGGCGCGTACCGTACGGGAGATCGTCCTCACCGGCGCGACCGGCACGATCGAGCTGGTGCCGCGCTGGACCCCGTCCGATGATCAGCTGCGCCGCGCCGGCGAGTTGATCGAGCTGATGGGGCTCACCCGGCGGGCCGAAGCCCGCTGGCCGCACCTCTCGCAGGGTGAACGGGGCCGCGCGCTGATCGCCCGCGCCCTGATGCCGGACCCGCCCCTGCTGCTGCTCGACGAGCCCGCCACCGGCCTGGACGTCGCCGCCCGCGAGCGCCTGCTGTCCGCGCTCGACGAGATCCGCGAACGTAAGCCGGATCTGACCACCGTGCTGGTCACCCATCACCTGGAAGAGCTGCCCAGCAGCACCAGCCACGCCCTCCTGCTGCGCGACGGCGCCGTCCTCGCCGCCGGCCCGGCCGACGAGGTCCTCACCACCGAGCTGATCAGCGAATGCTTCGACCACCCCATCGCGATCGCGCGGCGCAACGGCCGCTGGACAGCGGGCATTTGAGCCAGGACCTGTCTCACCTTGGGTAGGGACTGTGAAACAGGGCTCAGCTCGGTCGTGGAGTTAATCGTGCGCTCGTACGCGATGCTCGCCCAGGTGGGCCAGTACGGACTGGTTGGCCTCCCAGCCGTCGGGGAACTTGACCGGGACGCCCAGGTGGACCGGCTCGGTCGAGGGATGGGCGTCCAGGAGCTCGGGGATTCCGGCGCGTGCCACGACGACGCAGGCGTGGCGGTGCCGGGACGTCAGCACGCAGAGACGCCCTGACTCCAGATGGAACGCGGTGGCGTCGCGCCGTCCCGACAGGGGGTGCAGGACGACCGTGACGTCGTACTCGCGGCCCTGGAGGCGGTTGGCGGTGTCGACGGTGATGTCCTGCCCGTGCGGGCCCAGCGCCGCGCGGATCGCGGTGACCTGGTCGCGGTGCGCGGCGCCGATCGCGATGCGGTCCGCGCCGACCGGGTGGGAGCCGTGCTCCGAGTGGGCGACGGGGCCGCGCTGCAGCAGCCGTACGGCGAGCGCGGCGGTCGCCTGGACGGCCTCGGCGTCGGTACGGATCGTGTGCCGGGCGGGCAGCTCGTACAGGGCCCAGCCGGACGCCGCGGCCTCGTCGAGGGCCCGGTCGTAGCTGGTGCCCATGCCGCGCGCCCCGTACTCCAGGCGGCGGTCGCCCGGGCCGGTGCCGGAGCGGAAGCCGGTGAACGGGTAGAAGGCGTCCGACACCACCGGCGCGGCCGAGGCGGGCAGCCGCCAGGAGACCGGCAGCCGGTGCAGGGGGAGGTCGGGGTTGTGCGCGAGCAGCACGGAGACGGCGCTGCGCATCGGGTCCCAGGACAGGCCGGCCCAGCGTTCGACCTCGACGGTGGAGAACGGGTCGAGCTGGCCGGGATCGCCCACGAACAGCGCGCGCTCGAACCGTCCCGCGATGCGCAGCAGCATGTCCGAGCGCATCTGGTACGCCTCGTCCACGATCGCCCAGGGCCACGTGCCGTCCGTGAGCGTGGCCCACTTGGCGCCGGTGGCGATGACGACCATGTGCTCGGCGAGCTGGTCGGCCTTGGTCGCGACCTTGACCGCCGGATGGGCCAGCACGCGGTCGGAGATCGTGTACGTGGAGGCGGACAGGCGGCCCAGCGTCACGTCCGGGTGCTTGCCGGCGATCCGGTCGATGAGGTCGTCGACCTGCTCGTTGGTCTGCGCGACGATCATCAGCCGCTCGCCGGCCGCGGCCAGGTGCGCGGCGGCCTTGACGACGAGGGTGGACTTGCCGGCGCCGGGCGGGGAGTCGACCACCACGCCGCGGTGGCCGCCGTCCAGATCGGCCAGCACCTGCTCGACGACCTTGGTCGCCGCCACCGAGGGGTCGATGGTCATGACCACTCCTCCGCCGCGTCCTCGTTGCTGGGAACGTACTCCTCGGGCGGGCCGCCGTGCGTCCACGGCGTCTCCTCCCGGTCGGGGAACTTGGCCGCGCCCCAGGAGTCGGCGGTGTGCGAGGTGAACACCACCCGCGTCCCGATCTCGGGGACGACGCCGGCCTCGGGGACGAGCTTGCGTCCCATCCCGCCGGTCAGCTCCAGCAGCACGCTGGCGGTCCGCCGGTCGACCTCGACGACCTTGCCCTTGAGCGCGGGGCGGTCAGCGCTGCACACCGTGGTGCCGAGGTCGAGCCGGACCGGGTCCTCGGTACGGACCCGCAGGTGCGGGCGCAGCTTGGGGCGCTTGCCCGTCTCGTCCAGCCGGGTGGGGTCGCTGTCGACGACCGTCCCGCCGAACGCCTGGCCGGCCAGGCGGTGCTCGGCCATCACCAGCGGGTCGTCGAAGGCGCGCTGGGCGTCGTAGGCGTCCTGGGCGCGTTCCAGATCGTGCAGCCGCCGAGCGGCGCGTACCGGAGGGTCGCGGCGGGCCTGCGGGTACGCCTCGCCGAACGTCTGGTGGTAGTAGGTGAACGAGTCGCGGTCGCGTTCCCAGCGCGCGGGCACGCTCGCGCCTGGCGGCAGGGCCCGCAGCACCTCCACGGCCCGCCACATCAGCTCCCAGTTCGGCAGGAGCTGCTCCGACAGCGCGCGGCGGATCCGTTCCTCGGCGCGCGGATCGCGGCGCGCGTGGTCGTACCCGGCGATCGCGGGGGCCAGCACCTCGTTGTCGAACGTCGGATCGGTCGCGGGGCCGGCCGGGGGAGCGGTCAGCGGATCCTCGGCGCGCGCGGCGGCGGCCGGGCCGTCCAGCCCCGCGGGCGGGTCGATCCAGCCCATCAGCGCGGCCAGGTTGCCGTCCTCCAGCGAGCTCTGCCCGGTGGCCCAGTGCATGCGCAGCGCCTCGGTCATCGCCAGCAGCATCGACGAGCCCGGATGGTCGTTGCGGTCGGCGTACCAGGTCAGCCAGCGGCCTAGCACCGGCACCGCGGCCTCCACCGCGTACGGGCCATCGGTCCGGCGGAACCGGGTCGAGCGGCCGAGCAGCCGCAGGAACCCGACGCCGCCCCGGTTGGGCACCATCAGCTGCGGGGCGTCCCCGTACCGGATCCGATCCTCGCCCTCCTTGCCGGGTGGCAGCTCCTCCACCGCGCCCCGGCTCGTCTCGACATGGTTGAGCACGAGCTTGGCCAGGTCGGCGGCGAACGCGAACCGCAGGTCGCGGTTGCGCGGCTGCGGGACGATCAGCAGCGTCGGATCGGCCGGATCCGTGCCCAGCATCACCGCCAGCGGCGCGGCGGCCTCGCCCGCCAGCTTGAGCGGGATGACGACCAGCGGCGCGTCGGACACGTGCAGGTGCCGGACCGTCGCCAGCGGCTGGGCGCGGCCGGTGGCGGTCGCCTCCAGCTGGGCGAGCGAGGTGAGCACGCTCACGTCGCGGTGACCTCCGGGGTCGGGGTACGGGTACGGGGACGTCGAGTCGCGCCGGTCGTGCTCATCGGGCTCGGACGGCTCATGGGCCTCGTGCCGGCCATAGGCCTCGGGCACATGCTCACAGGGCTCGCAGGGCTCATGGGGCTCATGGGGCTCATGGGGCTCGTGCGGCGGATCGTCGGGCTCACACAGCTCAAACGGCTCACACGGCTCATGCTGCGCCGCCCAGGACTTCGCGGCGCAGCCGGTCGGCGGCACGCAGCTGGGCGGCGGTCTCGGCAAGGTCGTCGGACGGCTCCAGCGTCCCGTCGGCCAGCGCCAGCGCGGTCGGGATCGAGTCGACCCCGCCGAGATCGTCGCGGACCGAGCGGCCGAGCGTGCCGGTGGCGCCGCAGGCCCGTGCCTCGTCGCGGCAGAAGAACGCCATCTCGCAGCTGGCCATGCACTCCGGCGCGTACCGGGCCTCGACCGCCCGGACGGCGCCCGGCAGGGCCTCGCCCGGCGCGAACGTGAGGTCGTCGGGCAGCTCGCCCAGGATCCGGTCGATCCGGGTGAGCCGGGCCAGCTGCCGCCGCAGCACCGCCAGCTGCGGCCGGACGTCCACGGGCGTCGCCGACGGGCGGTTGGAGAAGTTCTCCGGGCAGACCAGGAACACCTCGTGCGAGACCAGCTCGCGCGAGTGTCCGAGCTCCTCCACCAGATCGCGCAGGGCCAGCACGTACACCGCGGACTGCCGCGCGGCGGCGGCCACCTGCTCGGGCTCGGCCTGCCCGTCCACCACCGCGAACGACTTGATCTCGATGACGTGCAGCCGGCCCGCGTACTGGAACGCGATCACGTCCGGCTCCAGGTAGGCGATCCGGCCCGCGATCTCCAGCCGCAGCAGCGGATGGTCGAACAGCGTGCCCTCGCCGGACTCCAGCGCCCGGGCCAGCAGCAGCCGCGTCCGGGTGTGCCGCAGCTCGCGGCCCTCGTTGCCGGCCACCACCTCGAGATCGTCGTAGGCGACCTCGGGGACGTCCAGGCCGAGCGTCTCGCGCAGGAGAGTGAGCAGCTCGGCGCAGCCGTCCGCCTTCACCTGGGCCTCGAACGCGTTGCCGCGCGTGATCGCGAACTGGGACTGGCCGAACGGCGCGGGGAAGCCGAGCTCGCGGGCCAGGAAGTCCTTGTCGACCCCGGCGGCGTCCATCACCCCGCGCCGCGCGCAACCGGGGTTGGCGGTGAGCGCGGCGATGGTGCGCGCGTCGTGGTTGCGGGGCGGCGTGCCGCCGCGCAGCCGGTCGAGGTCCAGGTCCAGAGCGGTTTCGGTCATCGGTCGTCCTCATGGGTGGTGCGGTGCGGCCGCGACGCCGGGGAAGCCGGCGCGTCGGCCCTGCGGGGTTTGCGGGATCCCTTCGGCGCCGCGTTGCGGCGGGGCCGCAGCGGCGTCGGCGCGGGCGGGCCCGCCGGCGGTACCGGTGCGGGGCCGTCGGTGCCCGACGCCGCCACCCGCATGGCCCGCAGCCGCGAGCCGAAGAGCCGGTCGGCGTCGTCGAGCTGCGTGCGGGCGCGGTCGGCGGCCTGCCGCCGCTGCCGCCCGTCGGCGCTGCGGTGCACCTCCAGTTCGGCCTCGGCGGCCTCGGCCAGCGCGTTCGGGTCGACGGTGCCGACCGAGCCCGCGGGCGTGCCGGGGATGTTGGAGGCGAACCGCCACAGCAGCCGCTGGACGGCCGGGGCGACCACGCCGTTGCCGCGCCGGGCGTGCTCGGCGATCCGCAGCGCGGCGTGCAGGAAGTCGGTGCGCGCGCTCAGCGGGCCGACGATCCGCTGCTCCAGCGGCCAGGTGCTCACCGTGATCAGGCCGCGTGCGGGCGCGAGCAGGTCGGCGGTGAGCGCGGCGCACAGGTAGTAGGGCCGGGCATAGGGCGCGGTACGGAACGAGCGCTCCTCGTCACGCCGCAGGCTGGTGAGCCGGGTCCCGGCGATCTCGCCGGGGAAGAACGCCGCGTACACAGAGCCGATCAGCTTGGGCGCGGCCGGGACGCCGAGCAGCGTCAGCGCCTGGTGCACCTGGTCGCGGACCGGGACCAGGCCGCGCTCGGGGGCCTCGGCCGGGCCCGCGCCGCCCTCGCCGAGCACCGCGTCGTCCCAGGCGTCCTCGGCCCGGCGCAGCTCCGCGCGCAGCGTCCGGGCGGCCTGCCGGTCGTTCCGTGCCATCGCGCGCCGCACACCGGTGCGCAATTCCGCGATGCGCGCCTCCAGTGCTTCGGGGCTCGGAACGCCTTGGGACGGGGGCATGCGGGTGAGAGTAGCGCAGCTTCCAGACAGTTCCAGTAATTTCCAGTTTCGCGTGTCGCGTGCGGGAACGGAGGGGGGACGGATATGCGGGCAGGCTTTGCCGCGGGGAGCCGTTCCATGGCGCCGGTTTTGCCCGACTTGCGGCCCGTGTAGGGAATCGTGGAACTGTGCCACGGCATCGAAGGGGGAACTCATGACCACCGCACGCGACATCATGCACCCGGGGGCCGAGTGCATCGGAGCGGACGAGACGCTGCTGGACGCGTCCCGCCGAATGCGCGATCTGGACGTCGGATCGCTGCCGATCTGCGGCGAGGACGGCAAACTGCACGGCATCATCACCGACCGGGACATCGTCGTCCGCTGCTGTGCCGAGGGGCGCGATCCGGCGCAGGTGAAGGCGGGCGCCTTCGCCGACGAGGATCTGCACTGCGTGACCGCCTCCGATGACGGCGACGCGGTGGTACGGACGATGGCACGGCACCAGATCCGCCGCGTTCCGGTACTCGACGGCGAGGAACTCGTGGGCATGATCAGTGAGGCCGATCTGGCTCAGCATCTGTCCGACGACAAGCTCGCCGAGTTCGTGGAGAGCGTCTACAAGCCCACTCACGCCGCCCACACCTGAGGTTTCCGCCGGACTTTCCGGCGGGGTGAAGCCGCCGGTTCGGCGAGCGGTCCAGCGGGCCGTTCAACTCGGGCGGTTCAGTGGGGCGTTCAACTGCCGGTTCAGTGCGCGGTTCAGTGGGCC
Source organism: Actinomadura sp. 9N407 (assembly GCF_044326315.1). Classification (NCBI taxonomy): domain Bacteria; kingdom Bacillati; phylum Actinomycetota; class Actinomycetes; order Streptosporangiales; family Thermomonosporaceae; genus Actinomadura; species Actinomadura sp. 9N407. Next base: position 55,110 of record NZ_JBIRAW010000048.1, read on the forward strand.
GTTCAACTCGGGCGGTTCGACTGCCGGTTCAGTGGGCGGGTTTGCGCCAGGTGATGGCGTACCGCCAGAGGGCCAGCCGCTCGTAACGTGCCCCGGGCAGAACACGCAGCGCCTCTTCCCGTACCTGGCTCCACGTCATTTCGGGGTCGACGATCGGCGCGCCCGGATCGCCCGCCCGCCGGCGGTTGCGGAGATGGTGGAACCGGTGCGCCGGCACACCGGACGCGCTCACGAGCCATTCCCGCAATGTGGCGTTGCGGGCCAGGCTGATGACGACCAGGCCGCCGCCCGGCCGCAGCGCGTCGCGCATGGCGGTGAGGGCGGCGGTGAAATCCATGTGGTGAATCGCCGCGACGCTGCACACGAAGTCGTAGCCCTCACCCGGGACGTCGAAGGCGAGCAGATCCGCCTGGACGAAGTCGACATTGTCCAGGCCCGCGCTCTTCTCGCGCGCCGTGGCGACCATCTCGGCGGACACGTCGAGCCCGGTGACGTGCGCGGCCCGGCCGGCGAGCCGCCGTACGAGCAGCCCGTCACCGCACCCCACGTCCAGGGCGTCGCGGCACCCGCGCGGTACGGCCCGCAGCACCAGGCCGTGATAGTGGGTGTTGTGGTTCCAGTAGTCGCCGGCAGGTGGTCCGGCGGTCGTACGGGCCATCGGCTCGCTCTCCCTGCTCCAGGGACACCGCGCTCAGCCGCGCGGATCGCGGCGGAGGGACACCCCGCCGGAACCCCCACCATAACGATCTTCACTCCGGGACCGGCCGTGACTTCCAAACCGGCGCGTCGGGGGCCGGCCCTGACTTCCGTACCGGTGCGTGGGCGTGCCAGCCTGTCTTCATGATCGATACGGCGGGCGCGCGGGCATGGCTGATCCGGCACGGGGAGAGCGAGTCGAACGCGGGGCTGCCCACCGCCGGCCCTGGCGCGGCCCCGCTCACCCCGCTCGGCCGCGCCCAGGCGGAACGGGCCGCCGCCGCGTTCACCGGGCCGCCCGCGCTGATCGTGAGCTCGACGTTCGTGCGCGCCCGCGAGACCGCGCGGCCCACGAGGGAGCGGTACCCGGACGTGCCGTACGAGGAGTGGCCGGTCGAGGAGTTCACCTTCCTGGGCCACCTGCACGGGCTCGGCACCACGAACGCGCAGCGCGCCCCGCATGCCATGGCCTACTGGGAACGCTGCGATCCCGCGTACGCCAGCACCGGCGGCGAGTCGTTCAAGGACGTGGTCGCCCGCACGCGCGACCTCCTCGGCCGTCTCGCGCGGCGGCCGGAGGGACTCACGGCCGTCTTCACCCACGGCATGTTCATGCGGGTGCTGATCTGGTCGCTCGCGACGGGGAGCACCGACCCGGACGCCGCCGCGATGCGGGCGTTCCGTCGCTTCCTCCAGGTCTGCGCCGTACCGAACGGCGCCGTCCTCGAACTGCGGGGGAGCGGCGGGGGACCGGAGGACTTCCAGCTCCTCGCCGGCTCCTTCACCCACCTGCCCACCGTCACCGACACCCCTACGCCGGCGGAGCCGTGAAACCGGCGAAGTAGGTGGCGGCCATGTCCTCGTCGCCGTGCCCCTGATCGATCGCCCGGCGGAAGCGCTCGCCCGCCGCGTCGGCCATGTCGACCCGGATCCCGGCCGAGCGCGCCGCCTCGCCGATCAGCCGGGTGTCCTTCTCCGCGTTGCGCAGCGCGAAGCTGGGCTCGTAGTCGCCGGTCAGGATGGCCTGCATCTTGGCCTGCACGTACGCGTTGTCCAGCGGGCCGCCGGAGACCACCTCGCCGAACAGCGCCGGATCGAGTCCGAGCCCCTCCACCAGCGCCAGCGCCTCGGCGACGATCGACGTCAGCGTGATCGCGTACCCGACCGTGGTCACCTTCAGCCGGGTGCCGTTGCCCTGCGCGCCGTCGTCGCCGACCCACAGCGTCTTCGCCCCGACCGCGCCGAACACCGGCTCGAGCGGCCCGCGCGACTCCTGGGGCCCCGCCGCCAGGATCACCAGCCTGCCCTTCTCCGCCGGCTGCTTGGTGCCCTGGACGGGCGCGTCCACGAACGTGATCCCGTGCTCGGCGGCCAGCGCGGATAGCGGACCCAGCGCGGCCACCCCGACCGTGCTCATCTGCGCCCAGATCTGGCCCGGCCGCAGCCCGGGCACCGCGTCGCGCATCGCGGCCAGGACGGCGTCGCCGTCGGTCAGCATCGTGATCACCACATCCGCACCGGCGGCCGCCTCGGCGGGGGAGCCCGCCACCACGGCCCCGTCGGCGGCGAGCGGCTCGGCCCGGGAGCGGGTCCGGTTCCAGACCCGTACCTCCAGCCCGTGCCGGAGCAGATTGCGGGCCATGGGCGCTCCCATGATCCCGGTTCCGAGCAGCGCGACAGCGGTCATGATCGGCCTTCCTGCCTTCGTGGTCGTACGGGGACGCCCGGGCGGTCAGCCGTAGGCGCTGTCGCCGGACGTCTCGTCGGATGATTCACCGTACGGCGCGGCGAACAGTTCGAGCGTGCCGTCCAGATGCTCCGACCACCAGCCGACCAGCGCCGCCGCGCCCGCGCCATCGCCCGCGCCATCGGCCGGGCCCGGGTCTGCGCCCGTGCCTTCGCCGGCGCGCGTGCCGGCGATGTAGCGGTGGCGCAGCGGGCCGACGTCGCACAGCCGCTCCCACCACGCGCGATGCACCGCCGACTGGATCTGCCCCGCGTCGAGCGGGAACGCCGCACGGTGCCCCCGGACGAAGGACCGCACCCGGTCCAGATCCAGGCCGCGCTCGTCCTCGAACGCGAACAGCGCCGCCGCGGCCCGTACCAGCTCACCGGCGACCGGCCCGGTCGTCATCGCGTCCCAGCCCAGCACCGCCGTGACGTTGCCCGCGCCGCCGTACCGCAGATGGCCCGCGTGGAACGCGCCGTGCAGATGGCCGACCGTGCTCACCTCGGTCTCCGGCGGCTGGTGATCGGCCATCCCGGTGAGCAGCGCGCGCCGTTCGAGCAGCCGCCGCTCAGTGAGCGCGGCGAAGTCGTTGCCGCCGGCGGGCAGCGCGGCGAGCATGCCGTCGAGCGCGGCCACCGCGTCGGCGGCGCGGGGCGTCGGCACCAGCAGGCTCTGCTGCACCGGCGCGGTCAGCCGGTCCATCGCCGCGTGCAGTTCGCCCAGCAGCCCGCCGAGCCGTTCGCACTGGCCGAACGTCAGCTCCAGCCCGCCGCGCCGCCGCCCGGTCGCCCACGGGTACAGCGCGTACCCGCGCCCGCCCGCCGTGACCAGCGTGCGGCCGCCGCGTACCGCCGGAACGGGCGCCAGCACGGGCAGCCCCGCCGCATCGAGAGCGGCCGTGACCGTGTGCCGGAACCGCAGGTCGCGCCGGACGTCCGCGCCGTGTTCCTTAGGACGGTGTTCTTTAGGACGGTGTTCCTTGAGGCTGTGCTCCTTGAGCCCGTTCGCCTTTGGGGCGTGCTCCTTGGGACCGTGCTCTTTGAGGAAGTGCTCCTTGAGGAAGTACGACCCGGACGCGGTGTCGACCCGCCAGCGGCCGGGCGCGATCGGAACGGGCGGCGCCGGATCCGCGATGCCCCAGCGCTTCAGCAGCCGCGGCGGCGGATCATCGTCGCCGGTGCCCGGTGGCATCGGGATCCGTGCCGGCGGTTGCGGTGACGTCGGCACCTCAGCACCTCGGTGGGCTCGAACGGTCGAACGCATGTTCACGCCGACGCTACACGCCCGGGCCCGTCCCGTGAAAGGGAACGGGCCGACGGGCACCGCCGGGCGAGCCGTCCGATGCCGACCGGGCGGGCCGTCCGGCCCGGGACGTTCAGACGCGTTCGAGCACCACGACCGGGATCTCGCGGTCGGTCTTGGTCTGGTACTCGTCGTACGAGGGCCAGGTCGCGGCCATCTTCTTCCAGAGCGCCGGCTTCTCCTCGGGCGTCGCCGTGCGGGCCCGCGCGGTGAACTTGTCGCCCAGCACCTGCACCTCGACCTTGGGGTTCGCCTGGAGGTTCTTGTACCAGACCGGGTCGTCGTCGTCCCCGCCCTTGGACGCGACGACGATGTGGTCGCCTCCGTTGCGCTGGTAGATGAGCGGGGTGGTGTACGGGTTGCCGGTGCGGTGCCCCTTGGTCGTGAGCAGCAGCGTCACGGTCCCCTGCCAGTCGTGTCCTTCGGCTCCGTCGGTCTCCTGGTAACGCTTGACGTGTTCCTGCCCGAACAGCATTCGGCTCTCCTCGCGTTCGTGTTCGTGTTCCGGTGTCCCGATCGACCACGGTGCTGATCGACACTGTGCTGATCTACCACGGTGCTGACCGACCACTGTGCTGATCAACTACGGGCACCCGAAGGATCTTCCCCCATCCGCAGCGATCAATACGCTGGTGCGATGAGCGCGGCGGACGAGGTGGCGCGGCGGTGCGCCGAGACGATGTACGGACGCGACCGGGTCGCCGGTGATCTCGGCATGGAGGTCGCCGGAATCGCGCCCGGCGAGGCCCGGGTCCGGATGGCGGTCACCGGCGCGATGGTGAACGGCCACGGGCTCGCCCACGGCGGCTACCTGTTCCTGCTGGCCGACTCGGCGTTCGCGTACGCGTGCAACACCCATGACCGCGTCACGGTCGCGGCGGCCGCGGACATCGTCTTCACGGCGCCCGCGTACGACGGGGACCTCCTGGAGGCCGTGGCCACCGAGCGCACCCGCTTCGGGCGCGGCGGCGTGTACGACGTGACCGTGCGGCGGGTCTCCGACGGCGCCGTCATCGCCGAGTTCCGCGGTACGAGCCGCAGCCGCGACGAGCGCGTCCTTGGGAATGGTGGGTAGGGACACGGGAGTTGTCCCGGGGACGCGTACTCGATCATGGGGCACGCGTACTCGATCAACAGGGACGTGTTCTCGGCTGGGAGGGACGCGTACTCGGTCAGCAGGGACGCGTTCGCGACCGGGACGGACGCGTACTCCAAACAAGACAGATGCGTACTCCACCAGAAGAGACGCGTACTCGACCAGGAGAGATGAGGGCAGGGCATGGAGATCGGCCGGCTGGGAGTGTGGAGCAGCGAGCTGCGTTCGGGGGACCCGGCGCGCAACCAGGAGGCGGCGGCGGAGCTGGAGGAGCTCGGGTACGGCGCCGCGTGGCTGGGCGGCAATCCCGGCACACGGCACGCGCAGCGGCTGCTGGCGGCGACGTCGCGGCTGGTCGTGGCCACGGGCATCCTCAGCATCTGGGACTACGAGCCCGAGACGGTGGCCGAGCAGGAGGCCGCGCTGGCCAAGGAGTATCCGGGCAGGTTCGTGCTGGGGCTCGGCGCCAGCCACGGGGCGCTGGTCGGCGAGCGCTACGCCCGCCCGTACAGCGCGATGATCGACTACCTGGACCGCCTGGACGCGGCCGGCTCCCCGCCGGAACGCCGCGTCCTGGCCGCGCTGGGGCCGAAGATGCTGGCGGCGTCGCGTGACCGCGCCGCGGGCGCCCACCCGTACCTCATCACGCCCGAGCACACCCGCCGCGCCCGCGAGGTCCTCGGCGCGGGTCCGCTGCTGGCCCCCGAGGTCAAGGTCGTGATCGGCGACGCCGACCGTGCCCGCACGCTGGCGCGCGGGCATCTGGACATGTACCTGCGGCTGCCCAACTACACGGAGAACCTGCGCCGGCTGGGCTTCGGCGACGACGACCTGACCGGCGGCGGGAGCGACCGCCTCATCGACGCGATGTTCGCGTGGGGCGACGTGGACGCCATCGGGCGCCGCCTGGCCGAGCAGTTCGACGCCGGCGCCGACCATCTGGCGATCCAGGTGATCACGGGCCGCAACGAGATTCCGCTGCCCGAATGGCGGGAGCTCGCCCCACTGACCTGATCTACACCAGATTGGTCTGATTCGTACCGGGCGCCGTGGTCCAGGCGTGGGGCCACGGCGACCGTACGGACACCGAGCGTGACCGACTCTGACACGCCGAAACGGCGTGGCCGGATGCGGCTGTCAAGGCGGCCGTGCCGTCCCTGGAGCCGATCCGGCCCGCTTCTAGAGCTGGTCCAGCATCCTGTGCAGGAAGTTCACCGTGTCATCGGGCCGGGTGGCGGCGATGCACAGGTTGTTCATGGCCCGCATATAAGTGTCGACATCGGTGGGCTTGTCCAGATAGAGCGCGCTGGTGAGCTGCTCCAGGAAGACCACGTCCGACAGACCGGGCTCGGCGAACCGCAGGATCGTGAACGGGCCGCCGGCGGCGGCGTGGTCGAGGGCACCGAACGGCACGATCTGCAGCGTGACGTTGGGCAGCGCGGTCATCTCGATCAGATGGTGGATCTGCTCCCGCATCACCGCGCGGCCGCCCAGCGGCCGGCGCAGCACCGCCTCGTCCAGGACCGCCCACAGTGTGGGGGCGATGCCGGGCTCGGTGAACCGCTCCTGGCGCGTCATCCGCAGCCCCACCCGGCGCTGCATCTCCTCGTCGGAGGCGTCGCCGTACCCCAGGCGCACCACCGCCCGCGCGTAGTCCTCGGTCTGCATCAGGCCGGGGATGAACTGCACCTCGTAGGTACGCAGCAGCGACGCGGCGCCCTCCAGCCCGAGGTAGGTCTCGAACCAGCCCGGCAGCACGTCGCCGTAGCGGTGCCACCAGCCGGGGGTGTTGGCCTCCTTGGCCAGCTGCAGCAGCGAGTCGCGCTCTTCGGGGTCGTCCACGCCGTAGAGCGTCAGCAGGTCGGAGACGTCGCGCTCCTTGAACCCGACCCGGCCGAGCTCCATCCGGCTGATCTTGGAATGCGAGCCGCGGATCTCGTACCCGGCCTGCTCGGTGGACATCCCGCGCGCCTCGCGGAGCCGGCGCAGGTGCGCTCCGAGCAGGATGCGCAGAACGGTCGGCCCGCCACGGTGCGGGTAGTCGATGAGCCGGCCACCGGCCGATCCGCTCTCGGCCGTTGGCTTCTGTGCAGCGGAATCCTGGGGCAAGGGGTCACCAGCCAGTCGACGAAACCGTTCACAGGGCGGAACGGCACTGCATCATGCTAGAGGATCAGAGCCCATATTTGGGAAGTGTGAAATCTCCGCTCTCGGCATGGGCGGGTGGTCATGGTAAAGGCGGCCGGTCACGCCTGGTCACCTGGGACGCGGGCTACTCCGGCAGTGTACGGGGGCGGACGTGACCGTGCAGGTAGTTCGCCGTACAACGGTGTTCGGGGCACTCAGAGTGACGGGTGACGAAGCTCTCGCCCGTTCCTGCAAACGTCCGGAACGGTGATGAAGTCTTTATATACGGAGGACGCCGTACGGCCCCGCGGCCTCCGCGCGGACCCGTACGGCGACCATTCGGTGAACAATCCGTTGAGCTGGGGGAACCATGCAATCGATCATTCATGAACGGCCGGACGTCCAATTCCTGACCTCCGGTCCCGTCACCGAGACCGAGCGGGCCGCCGCCGAGCGCGCCCTGCTCGGCGCCCTCGGCGGCGCTCGAGGCGGCGCCCACGCCGGTCGCCGGGGAGGCGTGACCTCGGCCCGCCTCACCCTGAGCGTCGTGGCCGATGCCACCCTGCCCCGCCCGGCCTTGGCGCAGGCCGTCGTCGAGTTCGACGGCCGCAAGCTCCGCGCCCAGGCCGCGGCCCCCACCCTGACCGAGGCCATCGACCTGCTGGGCACCCGCCTCTCCCTCCGCGCCACCCACGTCCTGGTGGACTGAGGCAGGCGGACCGAGCTGGCCTGAGGGCCGTGGGGGGGGGGGTGGGGGGCGCCCCCCCCAGCGGGGGGTGAAGGGGGGCGGAGCCCTCCTTCCAAGGGGTGGGCGCCTCCGGAGCGAGCGCCGGCGAGCGCAGGAGGTGCGCGCCCCGCCTGG